>NZ_JANFPJ010000009.1:0-64608 GCF_032227045.1 Pseudidiomarina fusca | reverse complement strand
CGGTCTGTCTCACTCTCATGCAAAGGTAAGATCAACCATTTAATCGGCTTACCCGTTTTAGTGATGGCTAGAAGCTTCTGAAAAAAACGCCCGCCAGTGTCATTCTGGCAGGCGTTGTGTTGGTTGAAGCTAACCTGATATAACTTACACCCCAATCGGCTTATAACGAGTACGATGCGGCTCCATAGCATGCTCACCATGGGTCTTTTTCATATACTCTTCGTAATCAGAATAGTTCCCTTCGTAGAAGTTCACCACGCCCTCATCACGATAATCAAGAATGTGGGTAGCTACCCGGTCTAAGAACCAACGGTCGTGCGAGATCACCATAGCTGAGCCAGGAAACTCTAATAAGGCTTCTTCTAGCGCACGTAGGGTTTCAACATCAAGGTCATTGGTCGGTTCGTCCAAGAGTAACAGGTTACCACCAGCTTTTAATAGCTTGGCTAAATGCACCCGATTACGTTCACCCCCTGATAACTCACCAATGTGTTTTTGTTGGTCGTTACCACGGAAGTTAAAGCGACCCACATAGGCGCGGCTATTAATTTCAAAATTACCGATGCGGAGAATATCTTGGCCATCGGAGATTTCTTTCCACACGGTATTTTTGTCATTCATGTCATCACGGAACTGATCGACACTGGCCAACTGCACGGTGTCACCTAATTCAAGGGTACCAGAATCGGGTTGCTCTTTACCGGTGATCATGCGGAATAGCGTTGATTTACCAGCACCGTTCGGACCTATGATGCCAACAATAGCCCCTTTAGGAACGCTAAAGCTTAAGTCATTGATCAGTACCCGACCATCGTAGGCCTTATGCAAGTGCTGAACTTCAAGTACCTTATCGCCCAAGCGTGGGCCTGGTGGAATAAATAGCTCGTTGGTTTCGTTGCGTTTTTGGTAATCACCGCTTTGCAGTTCTTCAAACCGAGCCATCCGCGCCTTGCTTTTTGCTTGACGCCCTTTAGGATTTTGCCGTACCCACTCAAGTTCTTGTTTAATACTGCGTTGCCGAGCTTTTTCTTGTTTCTCTTCTTGCTCAAGACGTTGTTCTTTTTGTTCTAGCCAAGACGAGTAGTTGCCTTCCCAAGGGATGCCATAGCCACGGTCAAGCTCTAAAATCCAGCCCGCCACGTTATCTAAGAAATAACGGTCGTGGGTAATGGCAACCACGGTACCTTCGTAGTCGTGTAAGAAACGTTCTAACCAAGCGACCGATTCAGCATCCAAGTGGTTAGTTGGCTCATCTAATAGCAACATATCAGGTTTGCTCAGTAGCAAACGGCAAATGGCTACGCGGCGACGTTCACCACCCGATAATACTTTGATTTTGGTATCCCACGGCGGTAAGCGAAGCGAGTCAGCTGCACGCTCTAGCATATTGTCTAAGTTGTGACCGTCTTTAGCTTGCAGGATAGCCTCTAGCTGGCCTTGTTTTTTCGCTAAAGCATCAAAGTCAGCATCTTCTTCCGCGTAGGCTGCATAAACCTGATCGAGCTCAGCTAGCGCATTTTTCACGTCAGCCACGGCTTCTTCTACGGTTTCACGGACAGTTTTGTCTTCGTCTAATTGTGGTTCTTGTGGCAAATAGCCAATTTCAATACCAGCGAGCGGTCGGGCTTCGCCTTCAATTTCTTTATCGATACCTGCCATGATGCGTAACAGGGTGGATTTACCAGCGCCGTTTAAACCTAATACCCCAATCTTTGCGCCAGGAAAGAAAGATAACGAAATGTCTTTTAAAATCGTCTTTTTCGGCGGGACGACTTTACTGACCCGCGACATCGAATAGATATATTGTGCCATAACTGCCCATGTTCCTTGTGAGGGTGAAATCTTAATGGACTATTTTAACCCTTAAGTTGGCGCTAACCCAAGTATATTGGTAAACTAGCGCACAGATATTTCCAATAACCCGCTGTCACTCCGGCAGCTGCTGCAGTTAGGAGCCCTGATGTTAAAACATGAGATGAACATTGCTAGCTATGATGCTGAGTTGTGGCAAGCGATGACCGATGAAGTACAACGTCAAGAAGAGCATATCGAACTTATTGCGTCAGAAAATTACACCAGCCCACGCGTGTTACAAGCGCAAGGTTCGCAGTTAACCAATAAGTACGCAGAAGGCTATCCGCACAAACGTTACTACGGTGGTTGTGAATTTGTTGATGTGGTTGAAGATTTAGCCATTGAGCGAGCCAAGCAGTTGTTTGGCGCTTGCTATGCGAACGTGCAACCGCATGCTGGTTCACAGGCTAACTCAGCAGTGTTTTTAGCGCTCTTAAACGCTGGTGATACGGTATTGGGTATGAGCTTGGCCCATGGCGGCCACCTAACCCATGGTTCCCATGTGAACTTCTCTGGCAAACTCTACCATGCGGTGCAGTATGGTTTAGATGAAAGTACTGGCGAAATTAACTATGCCGAAGTGCGTGAGCTAGCCTTGCAGCACCAGCCTAAAATGATCGTGGCTGGTTTTTCTGCTTATTCAGGTATTGTCGATTGGGCTAAGTTCCGCGAAATTGCGGACGAAGTAGGCGCTTATTTGCTAGTGGATATGGCGCATGTGGCTGGGTTAGTGGCAGCAGGTCTCTATCCGAACCCGGTACCTTTTGCTGATGTAGTCACCACCACCACCCACAAAACCTTAGCTGGCCCGCGTAGTGGTTTGATTTTATCAGGTAAAGATGACCCTGAATTGCACAAAAAACTTAACGGTGGTGTGTTCCCAGGTAGCCAAGGTGGCCCTCTAATGCATGTGATTGCTGCTAAGGCAGTAGCGTTCAAAGAGGCGATGGAGCCAGAGTTTAAAGCGTACCAGCAGCAGGTGTTAACCAACGCCAATGCAATGGTGAAAGTGATGCAAGAACGCGGTTACAAGATTGTCTCTGGTGGCACCCAAAACCATTTGTTCTTAGTTGATTTAATTGATAAAGATATCACGGGTAAAGACGCTGATGCAGCTTTAGGTCGGGCCTATATTACGGTAAATAAAAACTCCGTACCCAACGACCCGCGTTCACCTTTTGTGACGTCAGGATTACGGCTAGGTACCCCAGCTATTACGCGTCGTGGCTTTAAGCAAGCAGAAGCTGAGCAAGTGGCACACTGGATTTGTGACGTGTTAGATAATATTAACGACGAAGCAGCCATCAGTGCCGTGCGTGACCAAGTAAAAGCCCTTTGTAAGCGCTTCCCGGTATACGGATAAGCAACTCTTTGGTCGAGAATTAGGGCGATGAGTTCATTAGGTTAGGCAAGGAAAGTTATTATGCATTGTCCTTTTTGTGGCACGCAAGATACCAAAGTCATCGATTCTCGGTTAGTTGCCGACGGCGCCTCAGTGCGGCGTCGGCGCGAATGCACCGAGTGTAAAGAGCGCTTTACGACGTTTGAGACGGCAGAGTTGATCATGCCTCGAGTTATAAAGTCCGATGGCACTCGCGAACCTTTTAACGAAGATAAATTGCGTAGTGGCTTATTACGCGCTTTAGAAAAACGTCCGGTTAGTCTCGAAGCCATTGAGCAAGCCATGCAGAATGTCAAATCGTCATTAAGGGCAACGGGCGAACGTGAAGTCACCAGCAAAATGATTGGTGGCTTAGTGATGGAAAACCTCAAAGCCTTGGATAAAGTCGCATACATCCGGTTTGCCTCGGTGTATCGCGCCTTTGATGATATTCGTGAATTTGGTGAAGAAATAGCTCGTCTCAATGACTAATACCCCAGTTAGGTGCCACCAATTCTATATGCAACGTGCCCTTGATTTAGCTGCGCAAGGGCGGTTTAGCGCTGCGCCAAATCCTATGGTGGGATGTGTGATTGTGCAGCACGGCCAGATCGTTGGCGAAGGCTGGCATCAACGAGCCGGTGAGCCTCATGCTGAAGTACATGCCTTAGCTGCCGCCGGCGCATCAGCCAAGCATGGCACTGCCTATGTGACGCTTGAACCATGTAGCCATTTCGGTCGTACTCCTCCATGCGCAGATGCACTCATCAAAGCCCAAGTGGCGCAAGTTGTGGTGGCGATGCAAGATCCGAATCCGCTGGTGAGTGGGCAAGGTATCTCACGTTTACGAGCAGCGGGTATTGAGGTGCTGGTTGGCGTGTTAGAAACCCAAGCGCGTGCCTTAAACTGCGGTTTTATCGCTCGGATGCAACGGCAACGGCCCTGGCTCAGACTGAAAATGGCAGCATCATTAGATGGCCAAACAGCCTTAGCAAATGGCGCCAGCCAATGGCTCACCAGCAGCGCAGCAAGAGCCGATGTGCATCGTTTTCGCGCCCAAAGTAGTGCCATTTTGAGTACTGCGACCACGGTGCTAGCTGACCAAGCCCGATTGACGGCGCGCGGCGAATGGGTACAACAACAGCCACTGCGCGTGATCATCGATAGTCAGGGAAAATTAAAGGGTGATGAGCCGCTCTTTACCGAAAGCACAGCAACCGCTGCGCCTATTTTATTGGTGCATAGTGCCGAACTGACGACGACCAGAACTTGGCCGGAGCAGGTAACAATTTTGCAGTTGCCAGTAACTAGCAGTGGCCAGATAGATTTAGCTGAGCTGTTACACCAGCTAGCCCAAACGTATCAGATTAATTCGGTTTGGACCGAATGTGGGGCGAACTTGGCCGGCGCATTGATTGCAGCCGGTTGGGTTGATGAACTTATTTTATATTTAGCCCCGAAATTATTAGGTGCAAGTGCGCAAGGTTTATTTGCTTTGCCGGTATGGCAGCAGCTCGCGCAAGCGCCCACCTTAACCTATCGAGATGTTCGCCAGGTGGGGGCCGATCTTCGTATTACCGCCACCATCAACGCGAACCAAGGAGACCTTTCATCGTGACCAGTTTGCCATCAACAACTAGCTCGTTACATAGTGCTGCCGATATTATTGCTGATATTAAGCAGGGTAAGATGGTTATTCTCATGGATGATGAAGACCGTGAAAACGAAGGGGATTTAATTCTGGCGGCAGAGTGTGTTACGCCAGCGGCAATCAATTTCATGGCACGTTACGGCAGGGGACTGATCTGCTTAACGCTGACCGAAGAACGCTGCGAGCAATTGCGTTTGCCGCTCATGGTGAATCAAAACAACGCCCCTTACGCCACTAATTTTACGGTCTCTATTGAAGCCGCAGAAGGGGTTACCACCGGGATTTCAGCGGCAGACCGAGCTCGTACGGTGCAAGCGGCGGTAGCAGCCGATGCTAAGCCAAGCGATTTGGTCATGCCAGGCCATATTTTCCCGTTGAAAGCCAAGCCAGGTGGGGTGCTGAATCGGGCTGGCCATACCGAAGCCGGCTGTGACTTAGCGAGATTGGCTGGGTTTGAACCAGCGGCAGTGATTGTGGAAATCTTAAATGAAGATGGCAGCATGGCGCGGCGGCCAGACTTAGAAAAATTTGCCGCTGAGCATGATATCAAGATCGGTACTATTGCTGATCTCATTGAGTACCGCTCGTTAACCGAGAAAACTGTGCAGCGCCAAGCGCACTGTAAACTGCCCACCGCGTACGGTGAATTTGAGTTAATTGCGTATCAAGACACCATTGATAAACAAGCCCACTATGCCTTAGTTAAGGGTGACATTAATAGCTCTGAGCCGGTGAATGTACGAGTTCATTTGCAAGATACTTTTAATGACCTCTTTGCCACTGAGCGCGCTGCTAAGCGCAGCTGGCCGCTCGCTCATGCGATGGAATTTATTGGTGCCAACAGCGGTGTTCTAGTGGTTATTGGGCGGCATCAAGATAGTGCCGGCATGCTTGAGCAAATTGCTCATTTTGCGGCAGAAGATCGTGGCGAAAGAAAGCCAACGGCGGCCGCCTCTAATGCCTCTCGTAACGTCGGTATCGGATCACAAATCTTGGCTGATTTAGGCGTCCATCAAATGCGGTTGATGAGCTCTCCCAAGCGTTATTCAGCGCTGTCAGGGTTTGGCCTAGAAGTGGTTGATTTTATTGAAGACCCAAATAACCCTGCGTAATCTCTGTAAGTTGCTGCCACAGCTGGGTATTGGCTGGGGCAGCAAGACCTAACTGAGCACTTTGCTGAGCTACAAATCCATTCAAATAATCAATTTCAGTTGGTCGCTGTTGGCGCACATCACTGAGCATCGACGAGCGATTTGCCGCTGTTTTTTGCATCACTTGGCGCGCCTGTGCGAGTAGTTGCGGAGCATCGAGAGACACTTGTTCATGCTTAGCTAAGGCAACGATCTCAGTCGCCAGTTGCATTTGCAATTGCTGTACGGGTAGCTGTAAAAGATCGCCGTTCGGACAGTCGTAAATCACTGTCAACGCATTAATTAAACAGTTGGTGGCGAGCTTGTGCCAACGCACTAATTTAATCTCGTCACTCCAGGCTAATGGCGGCAAAGCAGCCGCTAATTGTTGTTGTATTTGCGGCACTAGCCAAGGGCTGGGGGGATTATTAGCCGTAGCCGCCTGCGGAACGCTGTAGCCCAGCCAGCTTTGCCCCACACCAGCGTGAACTAATAATGGCCCTTGCCGATAGGCGCCGTGAGTGGTGCTCCAAAAGAGAGTATGCGCCGGTAACAACTGCTGTTCATGAGTGAGCATACCGTTATAACTTAAAATCAACGGGCAGCGCTCTAGCAATTGCGCTTGGGCTAACTGTACGAGTAGAGGCTGCACTTGATAGGCTTTTACTGCTGCAAAAATGCAGGTTCCAGGCTCAAGTTGCTCGAATGAAGTGGTCATTAACTGATAGTGCTGGTTTGAAAAACTCAGTTGCAGATGCCCAACAGCGGGTTGCTGGCGTGGGCACAGGCTCACTTGTAGCCCTTGTTGCTGGAGTTTGATGGCCACCAAACTACCCAGGGCACCGTTACCAACGACGGCCCAACGCATGTTAATTGGAATCCTGCTGGTAAGCTACTTCTAAACGCAGTAATGGCTTACGGAGTGCTAATAGAATCAATAGGCTAGGAACCACCATCAAGGCGGTGAGCACAAAAAATAGCTGCCAATCTCCGTCAAGAGCATTTACCACGAAGCCACTGTAAGATGAGAGTAAGGTACGGCCAAGGTTACCCAGCGAGGCAAGCAGGGCGTATTGGGTAGCGGTGAAGGCGCGGTTACACAACAAGCTAATAAAGGCAACAAAGGCGACCGTAGACCAAGCACCGGTAAAGCCATCGATAATCACCGCAGCCAACAGTAGGTTGGTATTAGGCCCCACCCCGGCTATCCAAGCAAAGAGCAGATTAGAAGCGGCCATGGCTAAACCACCAATAAGGAGGCCGCGCACTATGCCAAGGCGTAAATTAACTAAGCTCCCCAAAATTGCGAAAACGATGGTGACCCACCAAGTGACTAATTTTGAGTAAATGGCAATGTCATCGTTGGTGAAACCGATTTCTTTATAGAACACAATCGACATTCGGCCTAAAAAGGCCTCGCCAATCTTAAACAAAAAGATAAAAGCCAACATGCTCAGGGCTAATCGCCAGCCGCTGCGTTTAAAAAATTCTGCTATGGGTGCAACCAGAGTATGGTGAAACCAACTTTGGCCAGCCTTTAATTGGGTGGTGACCGCTGAGTAGCGAGTGGAGTTTGGCGCCAGAATAACCCAAAAGATTTGCGCCACCATCACGAGGGTGAGCAGGCTGTAGGCTTGTTGCCAGTTCCAATGGGTGCCATCCACCAGAAAAAACGGAATGGCGCCAAGGCCGCTGTAACCAGTCCACCAGCCTGCTGTTGCCATGGCGGCGCCAGCGGATTGTAGGCGCGCTTCGTGGGCACCGAAGCTTTCAATGCGGTAGGCATCAATAGCGATATCTTGGGTTGCTGATAAAAACGCGATAACCACAGCTAACAGTGCAATCCACCAGGTTTGCGCAGTAACATCCAGCCAGCCCAAACCGGCGGTCGCCGCCAAAATACCGAGTAAACAGACCAGTAGCCAACTACGGCGTTGTCCCAAGTGGCGAGCGAGCCAGGGTAGGCGCACCCGATCAATGACAGGTGACCAAAGTGCATTGATGGAATAAGCAATAAAAACAATACCAAATAAACCGATATTGGCTCGATTTACTCCGGCTTCTTGCAGCCAAGCGGAGAGCATGGAGCCGATCAGCACCCACGGAAACCCACTGATCATGCCAAAACCAAAAATCACCCAGATCCTTGGCTCTCGGTAAACAGCGAAATCTTTATACCAAGGGGTAGCTGACATTAGAGCGCCGGCAGCACATCAATACGAATCAGCATGGGCGGCTCAAGCGGCACATCACCCCAACCGGTAGGCTCATGAAACACATGGGTTTCAGTTGCCGCGAGCTGCTCTAGCACGTCTTCACCCTCAACAACCCAGCCAAACACAGCGTAGCCCCAACGGCTACTGCTCGGGTCTAGTTTGGTATTGTCGGCGACGTTAAAATAAAACTGGCGGGTTGCTGAGTGCGGATCGCTCACTCGGGCCATGGCGATGGTGCCATAACTGTTGCTCAGCCCATTACCAGATTCATTGACAATAGCAGGGCGCTCTACTTTGGCTTTAAAGTCAGCATCGTAGCCACCACCTTGCACCACAAAACCGGGCACAATGCGGTGAAAAATTGTGTTGTTGTAACTCCCAATTTCAACGTACTCAAGAAAGTTTTTGACGGTGAGTGGGGCTTTAGCACGGTTTAATTCAACCACGATATCACCGGCACTGGTGACCATCTTCACTCGCGGAAACTGGTTGTTTGGTTGAATTTCTGCAGCTGCGGGCGCTAGCAAGGCGGTCAGCAGGAACGTACCTAAAATAAAATGAGAATAAAGCTGTTTCAGCATGGTTAACCTCGAGCTCTCCAAATCACAAATTTGGCATTTTGTGCGTGTTGATCTACCTGTTTAAACAAACGCTTAAGGCTAGCATAATAAGGTAAGTGACGATTGGCGACCAGCCATAATTCACCGTTTGGTTGCAGCACGCGCTTAGCATCACGGAACATCTGCCGCGCGATATGTTCGGTAACCGCATGTTCTTGATGAAACGGAGGATTACATAGAATCAAATCAGCACTCGCACTTGGTTGTTGACTCAAACAATCGTCCACCCGAGTTTGATAAGCTTCAGAGTGAGGCAAATTCAAGTCGATATTAGTGCGGCAAGAGGCCATAGCCAAATAAGATTCATCGACCCAAGTCACTTGGCTGTGAGGCGATTGCTGTGCATAAACAATCCCCAGGATGCCATTACCGCAACCTAAATCGATAACCCGATTGGCGCCCGCAGCGGGCATGTGTTGCAGCATAAACCGAGCGCCAATATCAAGTGCATTACGGGCAAATACCCCTGCATGATGGCGCATTTCTAGGCCGTATTCAGGCAGTTGCCATGCATCAATAAAATCGGCAGGTTCAGCGTCTGCAACTGCTTTCAGCTGCGCCTCTAAGGTGCGAGACTTTTTACTGGCAAGGGATACCGAGACATTATCGCAGTAACGTTCAAACAGTTGCCGCACGCTAGGAGTAAATAACTTACTTTTCGCCGCTGCCACTATGGGGGTGCCTGGTTTCAGTGTGGTAGCTAGCGTTGCTAATTGAAACTCTAATAAGCTGATACTTTTCGGTATTTTCAAAAGCACAGCATCAATATTAGGTGGCAAGTTTTGCAGCGGTTGTAAGAGGTTTAAAGCCGGTAGTTGCAGGTTCAGCTGATTTAGTTTGCTATTGTGTTGAAAGCCACGCTGGCTCACGTAAGAGTCGGTTAAGCTATGAACGACCGGTGGCGGAGTGAGTAGCTCAGAGTGGCAAGCCATCAGCAGTGCACCAAAACTATCATTAATTAATAGCGGTGCCTGCCATTGCGGACGCTGCGTCGCTAGCCAACTATGTATAAGTTCATCAGCCGCATCCCAAGCCTGCAAAGGATCTTGCTTGCGCGCCGGAAAGCGTTGTAGGTGCCAACTACCAAGTTCGGTAGTGAAAGTGGTAGCAGCGCTAGGCGTGCCCGTACGTATTGATTGACGTGAGTTCATAAGCTGATTAAATGGTCGGACATTTCTCTTGTTAACAATCGTGCTATGATAGCGAAAAACGACAGGTGACTATAGGTTTATATAACGTGAAAATATACGCAGAAATTACCGGCTGGGGCAAATGCTTGCCGCCAGCTATTATGACCAACGACGATTTAGCTACTTTTTTAGATACCTCGGATGAGTGGATTCGCACCCGTACTGGTATTGAAGAACGTCGGGTAAGCTACGTCGGCACCTCCAAATTAGCCACAGTAGCGGCGCGCAATGCCTTGGCCGCAGCTGGCCTTGATGCCAATGACCTTGATTTAATCATTGTTGGTACCTGTACCCCAGACGAAATTATCCCCAATGTGGCCTCAGCTGTGCAGCGTGATTTGGGTGCCAAATATGCTGCGGCATTTGATCTTAATGCTGCCTGCAGCAGTTTTTTATATGGGATGCATTATGCAACGCAAGCGATTCGCACCGGCGCCCATAAAAAAGTACTGATTATTGGAGCTGAGCGCTTAACCCGCATTTTGGATTGGACCAAGCGTGAAAGCGCAGTGCTCTTTGGTGACGGCGCTGGCGCTATGGTGCTGGAAGCAACTACCGAAGAATGCGGCTTATTAGCCTCTCACGTCACTTGCGATGCTGATGCCCGCGATGTTCTGGCGTTAGAGTTTGGCATGAGTTTTGACCGCTTTGGCTTTGACGGCATCATGCCGTTTAATTTTGTTGGCCAAGAGATTTTCAAGCGGGCAGTGAAAGGCATGAACATGGCCGTTGAAAAGGTGTTTGCAGAAACCGGTTTGACGACCGATGACATAGACTCACTCATACCGCATCAAGCGAATAAGCGCCTTATCGATTACTTGGCCAAGATGTGTCATGTGCCGGAAGAGAAAACCGTGATTAATATTCAAAAATACGGCAATACCTCTTCTGCTACCTTGCCTATCGCTTTTTGTGAAGCGGTTGAGCAGGGTATCGTTAAACCGGGTGATACTATTGTGTCAGCAGTTTTCGGTGGTGGCCTAACCTGTGGCGCCGGCATCATTAAATGGGGCCAACGAGTCACCCCAATTCGCGACAATAACGAAACGCTACCAAGTAATGGGCAAACCGCTTTAGATTTAATTTTGCCAGTGTACGAAGGCACGCGTAAAGCATGGGAAAAACGTGAACATGAATAAACACAGCTCAGGGTTTGTCAAACAAGAAGTAAAGCAAGGGGTGTTGTGGTTAACACTAACCCGAACAGATAAGAAGAATGCGTTAACGCAAACCATGTATCTTGAACTCAGCAAAGCGTTACAAGATGCTGATCGTGATAGCAGCATTTCAGCTGTGATCTTAACCGGTTCGGGCGACAGTTTTACTGCCGGCAATGACTTACATGACTTCTTGGCGATTGAAGATTTAGATGATAGCGCACCACCGTTTGAGTTTTTATACACCTTAAGTCGGCTTAGCGTGCCTTTGGTAGCCGGCGTCAATGGTTTATCCATTGGTATCGGAACCACCATTTTGCTGCATTGTGATTTGGTGTATGCCAGCTCTAGCGCTACCTTTGCCCTACCTTTTATTAATTTGGGCTTGGTACCAGAGGCCGCATCGAGTTTGTTACTGCCTAAGTTAGTCGGGCACTTGCGTGCGTCTGAGTTACTGTTATTAGGCGATAGCTTTGATGCTAGCGCGGCACTAGCTTATGGGCTGGTCAATAAAGTCGTAGCGCCAGAGCAACTAGCGGTCGAACTGGAGCAAGTAGCTGCAGCCTTGGCAAGTAAGCCTCGGGCTGGCTTACGCGCTGCAAAACGATTGATCAAAGAGCAGGATGAACCGGTAGCTGATAGAATTGAGCGCGAAGCCCATATCTTTATCAAAGCACTGAGTTCTGAAACCGCTCGTAAAGCCATTGCTGAGCGCTTGCAGCGCAAAAAATAGTAAGATTGCTGCAATAATAGGCAGTTGAGACGGCAAGCCTTGCTACTCAACTGCCTTTGCGTAATAATGCGCGACGTTATGGTGGCCTCATTGGTCCCCCCGCAACACGAACTGGCGAACCCGGTCAGGCCCGGAAGGGAGCAGCCGTAGTTAGGGATGTGTGTGCCGGGGTGCTGGCTGGTGAGGCCGCCACCCAATAACAACAAAATCCTACTTGAGTTTCCCGCACGAAGAATTCACTATCTTAATTCACTTACAGTAAATGAATTGAGATGACCATGCCTAAAAATATCGAACCGGTTTATTACGGCGAGTATTTACAGCTCGATAAACTCCTAGATGCGCAAGCTCCGCATAGCCGCAAATACGGTGCAGAAGCGCACGACGAAACCCTCTTTATTATTGTGCACCAAGTTTATGAGCTTTGGTTTAAACAAGTTCTGCACGAGTTGCGCTCTATTCATCAAGCTTTGCAAGCCGACCAATTAGATGACCGCACGCTCTATACGTTAGCCCACCGACTGAAACGTGTGCTGGCCATTCAAGACTTAATGAATGATCAGGTGGGGATTATCGAGACCATGACTCCGCAAGAGTTTTTGGCGTTTCGGGATTATTTGGTGCCAGCTTCTGGGTTCCAAAGTATTCAGTTCAAAGAACTGGAAATTCTGCTCGGGTTAACGCGCGGCCATCGTATCGCTTTTGATCAGCAATCCTTTTATAACCGCCTGAATGACACTGACCGTGCTTATCTTGAAGCGTTAGAACAGCAACCTAGTCTATTTGACCGAGTGGATGCTTGGTTGGCACGTATGCCTTTTTTAGAGTTTAACGACTTTAGTTTTTGGCAAACTTACCAACAAGCTGTAACTGCCGCATTAGATCATGACGAAAAAATTATTCGTGAAACCGCGGCGACACCCGAGCAGTTGGCGACGGAACTGGCGTCATTACAGTCAAATCGGGATAATTTTGCCGCTCTTTTTGATAACAATCGTTATATTGAGTTGCAAAAAAATGGCCAGGTACGTCTATCGCAGCAGGCCATGTTAAGCGCTTTATTTATTACTCAGTACCGCGAAGAGCCAGCTTTTCACTTAGCACATCAGGTGATTACCGGGTTAGCAGAAATGGACGAGAAGCTGACTATTTGGCGCTATAAGCACGCGATGATGGTGCAGCGTATGTTGGGGACTAAAATTGGAACCGGTGGTTCTTCTGGGCATGATTATCTGCGCCGCACCACGGAACAAAATCGGGTGTTCAAAGATTTCTTTGCGATGGCGACTTATTTGCTTCCTAAAGCCGCCTTGCCAGAGTTGCCTGCGCACGTGCAACAAGCGCTTGGCTTTTATTTCCGCTCAAACCATGCAACCGCTTGATGTAATGCTTGTAGTTGGTCGGCTATGCGCGCACTGAGCCACTCGGTGCGCTGTGGTTGGCGCTGTTGCACTAAGGCATGCAAATGCAGCCGTACTTCCGCCAAGTAGTCGGCGGGGCAGGTAGCATCGGCCCGAAACAATTGGGCGTCAAACCAATCGACGAATTGTTCTTCATCAATTTGCAAACGATCAATGCGTAATGCTAAAGCTGCTAATTGTTGCTCTACTTGGGATTGCAAATGAGCTAACTGATGCTTTAGTGTATGTACTGAGGATGCTGATGAGGCCATGCTCATTCCTTGCGCTGGTGGTTACTACCTAGATTGAGGTACTGTACTCCATCTGCAAGCCAAACCAAACTCTAAAATAGGGTAGTTTGGCGAGCCAGTGGAAGGCAGTTACTAAAGTGCTTCATAGGCATCTGTTAAGATGCTGTAAACGTCATTATATAAGGTTTTGCTGTAAGCTATAACTGATATCGGTAGTTGACAGGATTACTTGTATCGTGGGAGTATTGAGTCATTATTACCTTAGTACTCCTAATGGTAATAGCTGCAAGTGTTGATTAAACTCTTTTCGTCACTCAAATAACTGGGAGGCTAACAGCATAAGGCTGTTACGCTTAAAGTTAAGTCAAATTGGTTGGGAACTATGACCAAAGTAATCAATAAAAGCAAAGTTGCTGCTGCCGTTATCGGTATGTTTGCAATTGCAGGTAGCGCGACAGTAGCTGCCCAAGACGTTTCTACGTTGCAAAACGAAGAAGCTAAGATCCACGCCGCAGATCAACGCTCTCAGCAAAAGATCAATTCTTTGTTTGAGCAAAGCCAAGATATGCTGTACGAATATCGCGGAATTGTAGACGAATATGAGAACTTAAAAGTCTACAACGACCACGTGCAACGTTTGGTTGATGACCAAAACGCATCACTGGCTTCTCTACAGCGCCAGATCGATGGCATCGAAGCAACGAAGCAAGGCGTTGTTCCTTTGATGTACAAAATGATCGACGCTTTGGAGCAGTTTGTGGAGCTGGACATTCCAATTCACAAAGAGCGCCGTTTGGCTCGAGTTGAACGTTTACGTGAAATCATGGGTGCATCTAACGTTGCTACCTCTGAGCAATTCCGTCAAATCACTGAAGCCTATCAAGCAGAAATGGATTACGGTTCAGGTCTGATTGCATACGAAGGCAAGTTGCAGTTCGAAGGCGAAGAAATCTCTGTAGACTTCTTCCACTTAGGCCGTGCAGCATTAATGGCACAATCGTTAGATTTGAAAAACGGTTGGATTTATAACGTCGAATCTGGCGCATGGGAAAAGCTTGATGATGCTTACTTAAGCTCATTAACCAAAGCTATTCGTATGGCGCGTAAGCAAACCGCCCCAGATCTGATCAAACTGCCAATTTATGCAGCGGAGCGTGCAGAATGAACAAACTAGTGAAATCTTTGCTGGTCGCAGCAGCATTCTCATTAACGGCTGGCGCAACTTCTGCTTATGCGCAAGAGCAAGCACAATCTCTTGAGCAGTTGCTTGAGCTGGTAAAACAAAACCGAGCTGCTTCACAGCAGATCAATAAAGAGCGTGAAGCTGAATTCACTGACGCTCGTGCTGATAAGCAAGCTTTATTAAACCGTGCGAAGAAACAATTAGCTGACGAGAAAGCTCGTGGCGAAAGTTTACAAACACAATTTGCTGAAAACGAAATTTCATTAGCTAACAAAGAGCAAGAGCTACAAAACGCCCTTGGTACTTTGGGTGAAATCGTGGGTGTTGCCCGTGGTGCAGCTAGTGAAACTATCGGTCGTATCGCCACTTCAATCGTAAGTGCACAGTATCCTGGTCGTGAAGACGTTCTAGAGTCTGTAGCTGAAGCGAAAGAAGTACCTACCATTGCTGAATTAGAAGAGCTTTGGTTGGCATGGTTAACCGAGATGCAACAGTCAGGTAAAGTTGTAACCTTCAACGCAGACGTTACTTTGCTTGATGGTTCTTCAGAAAACCGTGACGTTACTCGGATTGGTGTATTCAACCTGATCTCTAACGGTGAATACTTCAACTACAACGACTCAGCTGAAGAAATTCAACCCTTAGGTCGTCAGCCTGAAGGCTTCGTGTTATCTGCTGTTAGCGCATTTGAAAGTGCAACTACTGGCTACGAAGGTTTATACATTGACCCAGCTCGTGGTCAAATCTTGAACCTAGCTACCCAGAAAGCAACTCTTGAAGAGCGTTATCACCAAGGTGGCACCGTAGGTTACGTTATTACTGTAGCGTTAATCGTGGGCTTCTTGATTGCTATCTATAAGTTTGTAACCTTAGGCTTAGAAAGCGCGAAGATGCGTTCACAGTTGAAAAACACTGAGAATCCATCAAGCAAGAACGCCTTGGGCCGTATCTTGAAGGTTTATCAAGAGAACAAACACGCTGACACCGAAAACCTAGAATTGAAACTTGATGAAGCTATTCTGCGCGAGACTCCAAGCATTGAGAGCGGCGTTAATATCATCAAGATTTTGGCTGCGATCGCACCATTGCTAGGTCTATTAGGTACAGTTGTTGGTATGATCGGTACCTTCCAATCAATCACCTTGTTTGGTACCGGTGATCCGAAAATCATGGCAGGTGACATCTCAATGGCGTTGGTTACCACCGCATTGGGTCTGATTGCAGCACTGCCACTGATTCTTGTACATGCCATTGTGGCAGCGCGTGCTAAGTCTATTGTTCACGTATTAGACGAGCAAGCTGCAGGTATCGTCGCCGCTCACGCGGAGAAGAAGGAGTAATCCTATGGTATACCTGATGGAACTCTGGGAATCTATCAGGGATTTTCTGGGTACCGGTGGCGACGTCCTGTACGTCGTCATGGGAGCGCTCTTTCTCATGTGGGTACTCATGATAGAGCGCTACTGGTTCCTGACCGGTGTGTTTCCTAAGATCAAACAAGAAATTGTTGATAAATGGAACGCCCGAGAAGATACCACCTCGTGGTACGCTCATAAAATCCGTGAAGCATGGATTTCTGAAGCCGACGAAAAGCTAAACGCGCGCATTTTGTTGATTAAAACCTGCGTAGCGATTTGTCCGTTGATCGGACTACTAGGCACCGTAACCGGGATGATTGCAGTCTTTGAAATCATGGCGGTACAAGGTACTGGTAACCCACGTCTGATGGCGTCGGGTATTTCGATGGCTACCATCCCAACTATGGCGGGAATGGTTGCTGCATTGTCTGGTATGTTCTTCGCATCACGCTTAGAAGCGCGGGTACGTCGGGCCAAAGACAAGCTAATCGACAGTTTGCCACATCATTAAGAGAGAAGAATTATGGCACGTAAACGTTTTCGTGAAGAGGAAGATGCAGCGATCGATATGACGCCGATGCTAGACATCGTATTCATCATGTTGATCTTCTTCATCGTAACCACCTCTTTCGTTAAAGAAGCTGGTATTGACGTGAACAAGCCAGAAGCAAGTCAAGCAGAGAAAAAACCTTCTGCTAACATCTTTATCGCTATTCGTGCGAACGGCGAAGTATGGATGGACAAGCGTATGGTTGATGTTGAGCGTGTAGGCGCAAACATCGAGCGTCTTTTGGCCGAACAGCCAACTGATATCGTAGTGATTCAGGCGGACAAAGAAGCCAAACATGGCGTTGTCGTTAAGGTCATGGATCAAATCAAGGAAGCGGGTATTGACAAGATATCCATAGCCGCAGAGGACGATTAATTATGGTGCGCTTCATAGTATCAATACTATTAGGTGCTGCAGCTACGTTCCTTCTGTTCGCTTTCATGGCTTTTTTGATTAGCGGCGGTGAGGGACGTAACGAAGGTCCACCACCGACTGCACCGATTGAAATTGTGACGAATCCACCGGATTCGGATGTGGATCAGCGTCGTCGTACGCCTCCACCACCGCCTCCGCCGCCACAACAGCCGCCTGAGACGCCGCCTAACGAACCTGATACTTCAGATTCAGAAGGCTTAAATTTAGACTTAGGTTTTGATGTTGATGTTGGTGGTACGGATTCAGGTTTTGATGCCAGTGGTGCGATGATTCGCGATGGTGAAGCAACGCCGATTGTGCGAATCAACCCACGTTATCCGCCAGCGGCGCAACGTGATGGCATTGAAGGTTACGTAGTGCTTAGTTTCACTATCGATGAAACCGGTGGTGTGACTGATGTGGAGGTTATTGATTCGAACCCGCGTCGGGTATTCGATCAAGAAGCTCGCCGAGCACTATTACGCTGGAAGTACAAGCCGAAGGTAGTTGATGGTAAAGCTGTGCGTCAGCCTGGCCAAACTGTACAACTAGACTTCAATATGGGTGAGGAGGGATAACGATGATGCACAAGAAGCTCGTAGCCTTAGCTAGCGCTGGTGTATTGTTTGCGGCTTTAGCGGTAACCCCAGTTACTGCTTCAGCGCAAGACGTTAACTACAACTTGCCTACCGCTGAAGAAATTCAGAAACGCAAAGACTCGCGTCGTAACGAAGCGATTTCAGAGCGTATCGGTCGTCGCGTCATGGCGGCGGTTGAGTTGTACGAAGCAGGCGATGCCAATGGTGCGATTGCAGAACTTAAAGATTTATCGATTCGTTCTGATCTTGATCAAGCCTTTGTAAATCGCTTGTTAGGTAGCTTGTATGCGGGTAACGACCAGTTAGACGAAGCTCTGCCTTTGGTGAAAGCCGCGGCCGATGCTGATATCTTAGGCTGGAACGACCAAGCCACTGCATTAAAGCTAACAGCTGACTTGAGCCTGCAATTAGAGCAATACAACCAAGCGATTCAGTATTATGGCAAATGGTTGCAATTCTCTGGCGAAGCAGACCCGGATGTATTTTTACGTATTGCTAACGCTTACTACGAGATGAAGCAATTCGACAAAATCATTCAACCAGCTGATTTAGCTATTCGTAACTACGAAGAGCCTAATAAGAACCCTTATGTTCTTAAAGTAGCTTCTTATTACGAACGCAAAATGTACAGCGATGCAGTTAAAGTACTAGAAGCCGGTTTGAAAGTTATTCCTGACGAGAAAAACTGGTGGAATCAGTTAGGTATGATGTACTTGCTGGAAGAGAGAATCGACAAAGCTCTGCAAACTCTTGAGGTTGCATACTTAGCCGGTTATTTCGACAAAGAAAGCCAGTACAAAGCCTTGATTCAACTGTACGGTAACAACGAGATTCCATATAAAGCAGCAAGCTTAATGGAAAAACACCTAAACAATGGTGATCTCGAGCCGACTGCACGTTTGTGGCAAAATGCTGCGCAAAACTATGACCAAGCGCGTGAATATAAGCGTGCTGCGGCCCTATACGGTAAAGCGGCAGAGTTAGAAGAAACTAACGCTGACAAAGCAACCCAATATCGTCGCCAAGGTACTTCATATTTGCGTGCAGAAATGTACACTCAAGCAGCTGCTGCCTACAGTAAAGCATTAGACTTAGGCATTGAAGAACGCGGTGCTGTGTATATGTCATTAACTGAAGCTTATTTTTATCAGAATAAGTTCAGCCAAGCTTTGGCATCAGTTAAAGAAGCACAGAAGTTTGAAAACGAACGTCGCTCAGCACGTAGCTGGGAACAATACATTCGTTCTAAAGCCAGTAACCGTGGCGTTAAGCTGTAAGGCTTAAGCTTTCAGGTTCGTTAGATAATGAAAACCCCGCCTGGTGCGGGGTTTTTTTTGCTATGGCAATCTATTTCGAACTTTAACTCGCTATGCTAGTCTATACTCAGTAACAAGATTTTTTTTCAATCGTCATTAATCACTTGGAGTTATCCTTATGAAAGCACTACAAACGTCAGTTACTTTAGCTGTAGGAGCCTTGTTAGCAAGTGCTGCTGCACCCGCGGCGCAAGCTAATCCGTTTGGTTTTAGTGAATTGCCTAGTGGCTACCAGCAAGCAGCTCAGCAACAGCAAGAAATGCGTGGCGGTGGTAAAGACAAGGCTAATAAAAAAGCCGACAAAGAAATGAAATGCGGCGAAGGTAAATGTGGTGAAGCCGATCAAGAAAAGCGTGCTAAACATCAAGCTGAAGGTAAATGTGGTGAGGGCAAATGTGGCGAAGCCATGAGTGAGAAAATGCGCGAAAAAATGCGCGAAAAAATGGATGCCAAAAAGAAAGGTAAAACTGAGCAAGAAATGAAATGCGGCGAAGGCAAGTGCGGCGAGCAACGCTAACGCCTAACCCCATACCCTCCTTAGGATTAGGCTTACGGCGGGAATTTTTAGACCAGGTTTTGACGGAGCTACCCGCCGTGGCTCAATGGGAAATTGCACCAGAGAACTGGATGGGGCGCGGTAATTTGGCTGAATACCAGTTAGATTATCTGCGCGACCATTATCCCATCAGCAGCCATGGGTTATCGCTATCCATTGGCAGCCAAGATCCTTTAGATGAGACTTTTTTGCTGCGCCTCAAGGCGTTCTTAGATAGGTTTAGTATCAACCGCTACAGTGAACACCTGAGTTACTGCTCGGTCGGTGGCCATTTGTATGATCTGTTGCCGATCCCCTTTACCGAAGCCGCTGCCGAACACGTGATTGCGCGGGTGCGGCGGGTACAAGAAATTATTGAGCGACCGTTGGTACTCGAGAATATTTCGTATTACGCGAGTGCTGCTACGGAACTGGATGAATTGAGTTTTATTAAGCGCATTTTGCAAGGCGCAGATTGTGAGCTCTTGCTTGATGTTAACAACGTTTACGTTAATAGCATCAATCATGGTTACGATGCGCGCCAATTTATTCGTGGATTACCAAGCTCGCGCATCACTTATGGCCACATTGCGGGGCATCATGAAGAAGCTCCCGATTTACTCATAGATACCCACGGTGCCGGGGTAAAACCAGCAGTGGTGGAGTTATTGCATTTAGCTCAGCAGGTTCATGGGCCGTTTGCGGTGGTACTAGAACGAGATTTCAATATTCCTCCCTTGGGAGAGCTTCTTAACGAGCTGTATGAGCTTGATCAACAGCTGCAACCCCTCGGTGAGGCGCTGCATGACAAGTAACAAATCGAGTCCTGATTGGCGCGAGCTGCAGCAACAGTGGGCAGCCGCTATCCGCAATCCTAACCAAGTTAGCTTGGCAGGCGTTGAACCTCGGCGTTTAGCTGTGTATCAGCGCTTGGTTTTTAATAACATAGATAGTTTTATCAGCCGTGGCTTCCCGGTATTGCGACAGTTGCACAATGAGCAGCAATGGCAACAACTGATTTATCAATTTATGCAGCAACACGCCGCGCAGTCGCCGCTGTTTGCCGATATCGGACGTGAATTTGTGGCTTTTGCGCAGCAAACGTTACCCGCGGTGTGGGCTCAGTTGGCGCAATACGAGCGGATGGAAGTTGACGCTTTGTATGCCGAGGTGGATTATCAGTTGTTGCACGCTACTAACGCCGCGGCCGAACCTGCACTGACTGCTAACGAGTTACTCGATGGGGTGCAATTCCGGGTGAATCCAAGTGCCCAACTGGGAGTCTTTCAGTACCCTGTGCAGCAAGTGAGTGCGGCTAACCCACAACCGCCTGCCGCAGCTGAACCTGTGTGCTTGGTGGTTTATCGTGAGTTGACCTCGCAGCCTCATTGGCAGCAACAGGAAGCTGTCAAATTTATGCAACTAACGCCGCTTACAATGGTGTTGCTGGAGACCCTCCAGCAAGCTAACGGCAGCACTTTGCGTGCTGCTTTGGCCAGTCTACAGCCCTACGCCGTCGGCTATCAACCAGAGCAACTAGAGCAAGCCTTAGTGACAGTGGTTGACGGGTTAATGCAGCGTTGTGTGTTGTTCCTTGCGGCCGAATGAAGTATGATCCGCCCCGCAAAATTTTAGTCAGTGAGGATGTATTTTATGGCACATAATGAAGATTTCCGAGACGAATCGGGCGTAAAAATGGGCTGGCTTGCGGTAATTACGTTTGTTGCCGTACCGGTTTTACCTGCGGTATTGGCGTGGTATAAATTTTTTGCAGCGTAAGCTGTAACGATTGAAAGGCACGTTATGTCTCTTGAACTTTTGTTGGTTGAGGATAAGCCAGCAACCCAGGCTCAGTTGCTACAGATTCTTGTACAGAGCCAATTCTCGGTGAGTTGCGCCAATGATGGCCTTGATGGGCTTAACCGAGTAAAGAATAAGCACTTTGACGTGATTTTAGTTGACCATAAAATGCCCCTCATGGATGGCATGGCGTTGATTAAAAATATTCGTCAACTTCCTGCCTATAAGCAAACCCCGGTAATCTTGATGACCACGCAAGATGTTAATCAGGTAGCCGGGTTAGCTGAAAAAGCTGGGGCTAATTTGTGCTTGGCTAAACCGATTGCAGCTGACCGTTTATTGGGGTTACTGCAAGATTTAGCTAGTACCATTCACAACCCGAAGCAGCTTACCGTATAAATTATCGCCTGCTAAGGCAGCATCGGCTGAGGGCAGGCGCATTGAGGGTAATTCACCATGCAATTAACCGATCATATTCGCGCCATTCCTGATTACCCCAAGCCGGGTGTTGTGTTTCGTGACATCACGCCGTTATTGGCCGATGGGGCTGCATTTAAGCATACCGTAGATACTTTGGTAGCACGTTATCGCGACCAAGGTATCACTAAGATTGTTGGAATTGAGGCTCGTGGCTTTATTTTTGCAACAGCGCTTGCCTATGCGCTGGGTGTTGGCTTTGTGCCGCTGCGTAAGCCGGGCAAATTACCACGCCAAGTAGTGAGTCAGCGTTATGCACTCGAATACGGTGAAGATGAGCTACAACTGCACGCTGATGACATTACCGCTACCGACAAGGTGCTGATCATTGATGATTTGCTCGCCACGGGTGGTACCGTGTTAGCCGCGGTAGCCTTAGTGCAGGCCTTGGGAGCCGAAATTGTGGAATGTAGTTTCGTGATCACCCTGCACGATTTACCCGGTGCTGAACGGCTAAACCAAGCGCAGATTCCATACTATACCCTGTGCGAGTTTTAGGGTAACTTAGGGGCTTTAGTTATCGGCTTCTTTTAACCAGCGGACAAGCGAATAGACATGAGTTATCAGGTTTTAGCACGGAAATGGCGACCGCGTAATTTTGCTCAGGTAGTAGGGCAGCAGCATGTACTCAAACCCTTGTTTAACGCCCTTAAAACAGGGCGGTTGCACCATGCTTGGTTGTTAACCGGTACCCGTGGGGTAGGTAAAACAACCATAGCTCGTATTCTTGCCAAGAGTCTTAACTGCGAGCAAGGTATTACCGCTGAACCCTGCGGCACTTGTAGTGCTTGTGTGGCGATAGAACAAGGGCGTTTTGTCGATCTTCTAGAGATAGACGCGGCCTCACGTACCAAAGTTGAAGATACCCGCGAACTACTCGATAACGTGCAATATGCCCCTACTCAAGGGCGTTTTAAAGTGTACCTGATAGATGAAGTGCACATGCTCTCTCGGCATAGCTTTAATGCCTTGCTTAAAACCTTAGAAGAACCGCCTGAGCACGTGAAGTTTCTGCTTGCTACCACAGATCCGCAAAAGCTCCCCATTACGGTACTGTCACGTTGCCTGCAGTTTAACTTGAAGGCTTTGAGCCGCGATGAGATTGCCAACCATCTACAGCAGGTGCTTAGCGCCGAACAGATCCCGTTTGATGCCGATGCTATTCAAGCATTAGCGCGGGCTGCTCAAGGTAGTTTGCGTGATGCTCTTAGTTTAACTGACCAAGCTATAGCCCAGGGTGAACAAGCTGTTACTGTGGCTGGGGTACAACAAATGCTGGGTAGTGTGCCTGGCTATGAGGTGGCACAGCTGTTGCAACAAATAGTGGCGGGAGATGCTGCTGGGATGATGCAAACGCTAGATAATGTGGCCAGCCAAGTTCCAGACTTAGCCGGTTTACTGCCCGAATTACAGCAGACAGTGCAGCAAATGGCCCTGTTCCAAGTGGTACCTCATAGTGCTTGGGTCACCCAACTGGATGAACAAGCTCAGCAGCTCGCTGGGCAGCTAGCAGCTGAACTGCTGCAAGTTTTTTATGACATCCTCGTACAAGGGCGCCGTGATTTAGCACTCGCTGCCGATGTGCGCAGTGGTGTTGAAATGACCTTATTGCGGCTGCTAGCTTTTCGGCCGCAATCGTTAGAAGTGAATGAAACCCCAGCTGTGACGGGGGCTAGCGCGACTGTAAAAAAGCCCCAAGCGGCCAGCGCAACTGAGTCAGTGCAGGCTGATGCGGTGTATCAGCAAACGCCTGATGGTGTCACCGATACCCAGCATCAAGTAGCTGAAAGCGCCGCGCCGCCCGATAGCAAACCAGTCGCAGCTGAGCATCAGTCTGAGCAAACTCAAGCGGCGCCGGTCACATCAGTTCAAGCGGCTGACGATGACGAGATCCCAGCTTATTTAGGGGACGATGACGATGATGACGACGACCGTTTTGCTGATTTTGCGGAAGCACCACGTGCGACTCATGCTGCAAACACAGCTGCAAGCAGTGCTACAAGCACAGCCCCGGTAGCAGCGCCGTCAGTATCAGCAAAGTCAGTATCCGATGACGCCGCTACAGCGCAGCCAGCTGCCGGCCCAGCGGCAACGACGCCGGCGGCAAGTAGCAAACCTGATTTAGCAGCGTTGATGGCCACTCGTGCGGCACTGGTTGAAAAACAGCAAAGCTCTAAACAGCCAACGTCAGCCAGTGCAGCCGCGCCAGAGCTAGCGGCGCCAGCAGAATCAGCTAGTTCAGCAGCAGAAGCGCCAGCAGAACAAGCCCGAGGAGTGGCGCCTGTAGCAACACCAGCAGACTCAGCTAGTTCAGCAGCAGACGCGCCAGCAGAACAAGCCCGAGGAGTGGCGCCTGTAGCAACCCCAGCAGAATCAGCTAGATCAGCAGCAGAAGCGCCAGCAGAACAAGCCCGAGTAGTGGCGCCTGTAGCAACGCCAGCAGAACCAGCTCGTTCAGCAGCAGAAATACCAGCAGCAGAAGCGCTAGCAGCAGGAGCACCAGCACCAGAACCAGCGGCGACAACCGAACCAGCTACACCAGCGGCACCAGCGGCACCAGCTCAACCAGCGGCACCAGCACAACCAGCGAACGCTGGTTTAGCGACGCCGGCTGTGAGTACCTTGCAATTAGATCAGCTGGAATTAGCGCCACAGGTGCGCTTGGCAGCTGAAATTGATGGTTGGGCGGCGATGATAGATCATTTAGAATTACATGGCTTGACCAGGCAGTTAGCTCGTAATGGTAATTTACAAAAGACCGCCCAAGGGCACGTGTTAGTTTGCCAGAAAAACTGGGCCTATCTCTTGAATGACGCAGCCATCGATACTATTAAACAGGGGATGTTGGCGCAATTTGATATTCAATTGTTAGATGTGGTGATTGGCGATACTCAGCAAGCTACGCCAGCAGAAATTCAACAGTACATAGATGCGCAGCGATTAGCGCGTGCAAAACAAACCTTGCAGCAAGATCCTGTAGCTCAACAATTAGCGCAAGTCTTTGGCGCAGAGTTACAAGAAGACTCGGTGCAACCCGAATAACCAAACGAAGAGGTAGTTATGTTTAAAGGTGGTGGTTTAGGAAACATGATGAAGCAGGCGCAGAAAATGCAAGAGCGCATGCAACAAGTGCAAGCTGAAATCGCGAGTATGGAAGTAGTAGGTGAAGCGGGCGCTGGTCTGGTTAAAGTAACCATGCTGGGCAATCATAACGTACGCCGCGTTGCCATCGATCCTAGCTTGATGAGCGATGACGACCAAGAAATGTTGGAAGATCTGATTGCTGCGGCAGTAAATGACGCAGTGCGCCGGGTAGAGCAAACCAGCAAAGAAAAGATGGCTGAAGTAGCTGGCGGCATGAACTTGCCACCTGGCTTTAAGATGCCGTTTTAAGACACAGGTATTCAGATGCAATTAAGTCCGGCAATACAAGAGCTCATTCAAGCCTTAAAGGTGCTCCCTGGGGTCGGTCCGAAAAGTGCCCAGCGGATGGCGTTTCAGCTGTTGGAACGTCAACGCGAGGGGGCACAGCGGTTGGCGCAAGCACTAACGCAGGCAGTCGAAAAAGTAGGTCATTGTAACGATTGTCGGACGTTAACTGAGTCGCCGCAGTGCGTGATTTGCGCCCACCCCGCACGGCAACAAAGTGGCATGTTATGCATTGTTGAAACCCCTGCCGATGTGCTGGCGATTGAGCAAACGGGGCAGTATCAAGGACGCTATTTTGTATTGATGGGACATTTGTCGCCGCTCGATGGGATTGGTCCGGAAGATATAGGTTTAGATGTGTTGGCACAACGGCTAAGTAGCGAAGCTATCCAAGAAATCATTCTGGCGACCAATCCGACTGTCGAAGGTGAAGCTACAGCGCACTACATTGCTGAGTTGGCGCGCCAAGCCCACATTAAGACGTCGCGCATCGCTCATGGGGTGCCCGTGGGTGGTGAACTTGAGTACGTTGACCAAGCTACCTTAGGTCATGCCTTTTCTGGGCGAAAAATTATCGAAGCAAACTAGCCAAAGGTGCTTGAAATCTCAAGCACCATCCCCATCTCTGCTGTAGTGTTTAACCAAATAGTGCAGGAGAGACCACTATGGCGGAGACCCGTCAAGCAGAAACCCACGGTTTTCAAACCGAAGTGAAGCAGTTGCTCCACTTAATGATTCATTCATTATATTCCAACAAAGAGATTTTTCTGCGGGAACTCGTTTCCAATGCATCGGATGCTGCGGATAAGTTGCGCTTTAAGGCGCTTAGCGATGGCAGCCTACTGGCCGATGACGGTGAGTTATGGGTGCGCGTAAGTGCCGATAAAGACGCAGGAACTATTACTATCAGCGATAACGGCATTGGCATGACTCGTGAAGAAGTGATGACCAATCTGGGTACAATTGCGAAATCTGGTACTGCAGACTTCTTCAGCCAATTATCTGGTGATCAAGCCAAAGATAGCCGCTTAATTGGGCAGTTTGGGGTAGGTTTCTACTCTGCTTTTATTGTCGCTGATAGCGTTACCGTACGGACCCGCGCAGCAGGCGCGAGCGCTGATGAAGGGGTGGAATGGACCTCACGTGGTGAAGGTGAATTTGATATTGCGGTTATCCAAAAAGCAAAACGCGGCACCGATATCATTTTGCATGTACGCGATGATGCCAAGGAATTTTTAGACGAATGGCGGTTAAAGAGCATCATCACCAAATACTCAGATCATTTGAGTATTCCGGTGCAAATGCCGAAGCGCGATGATGACGATAAGCACACAGGTTGGGATAGTGTCAACTCGGGTCAAGCTTTATGGACTCGCGATAAAAGCGAGATCACTGACGACGAATACAAAGAGTTTTATAAAACGGTAGCCCACGACTTTGATGAGCCGTTACTCTGGAGTCATAACAAAGTTGAGGGTACCAGCGAGTACACCAGCTTACTCTATATTCCTAAGCGTGCGCCATGGGATTTATGGAACCGCGACCAGCAACATGGCATTAAGCTATATGTGAAGCGGGTGTTCATCATGGACGACGCCAAGCAGTTGATGCCAACTTACTTGCGGTTTGTGCGTGGTTTGATGGATTCAGCTGATTTGCCACTCAACGTGTCGCGTGAAATCCTACAAGACAATAAGATCACGCGCTCAATGCGTAACGGTAGCACCAAGAAAATCTTGAGCATGCTGAGCAAGTTAGCTAAAGACGAGCCAGACACTTATCAAGAGTTCTGGAATACCTTTGGTACTGTGCTCAAAGAAGGCCCGGCCGAAGATAGCGCTAACCAAGAAAAAATCGCAAGTTTATTGCGCTTTGCTTCGACCCATGAAGATCAGCGCGAAGCTCGAGTTAGCTTAGATGCTTACCTTGAGCGTATGCCTGAGAAGCAAGACAAGATCTACTACATTGTCGCCGATAGCTACGAAGCTGCGCGAGATAACCCAGCCCTTGAGATTTTCCGTCAAAAAGGGATTGAGGTGTTGTTGTTATCAGAGCGTATTGATGAGTGGTTAATGAGCCACCTGAGCGAATACAAAGAAAAACCGTTCCAATCAGTAACGCGCGGTGATTTAGATTTAGGTGAGTTAGATGACGCTGAGACCAAGCAAAAACATGAAGCTGCAGAAAAGTCGTTTAAACCGCAATTAGAGCGTTTTGAAAAGGCGCTTGGCGACCAGATCAAAACGGTTCGGGTGACCCATCGGTTAACTCAATCACCGGCTTGTATTGTCACTGATGACAACGATATGAGCACGCAAATGGCGAAGCTGATGGAAGCTGCAGGGCAACCGGTGCCAGAAACCAAGTATATTTTCGAAATTAATCCAGAACATACGTTGGTACAAAGGATCACTGCGCTCACCGATGAGCAACGCTTTGCTGAATGGGCTCATTTATTGCTTGATCAAGCAACGTTAGCTGAGCGTGGCAGTCTGAAAGATCCTGCGCAGTTTGTGACCCGCTTAAATCGGTTGATGTTAGAACTAACCGAATAATAGCTGTGCAACCGAGCATTGTCCGACCAAAGTCGGCAATGCTCGGACTTGTAAAGGTGCGAGCCAGCAGGTAAAGTTCGCATTTATTCGTTGGCAAAACACACACAAGTTAAAAGAGGTTGTTCATGCGCATTATCTTGTTGGGCGCTCCAGGCGCAGGGAAAGGTACTCAAGCGCAGTTTCTGATGAAAACGTTTGGGATTCCACAGATCTCAACCGGAGACATGTTGCGAGCTGCAATTAAAGAAGGTACCCCACTAGGTCAACAAGCCAAGGCTATTATGGATGCTGGCAAGCTGGTATCTGATGATATTATGATTGGCTTAGTGAAAGAGCGAGTTGCCCAAGCTGATTGCGCCAACGGCTTCTTACTCGACGGTTTTCCGCGCACCATCCCGCAAGCTGATGGCATGCATGCTGCTGGTATTGATGTGGATGTGGTACTTGAGTTTGCAGTCCCAGATGAGGTAATTGTGGAACGCATGGGCGGCCGTCGAGTGCATCCAGGTTCTGGTCGGGTCTATCATGTGCAGTACAATCCACCGCAAGTAGCCGGAAAAGATGACGAAACCGGTGAAGATCTGGTGATTCGTGATGATGATAAAGAAGCCACGGTACGCAAACGCCTAGCAATTTATCATGAACAAACCGAGCCTTTGGTAGCATATTATCGTAAACTAGCCGAACAAGGTAAAACGGCCTTCCACAAAATTGATGGAACCCGTGATGTTGAGGTTATCAGTGCCGAGTTAGGTGAGCTGTTAAGTTAGCTTTAACCGGTCAATAATAATCAAAAAGCCCGCCTTGTGTGGGCTTTTTTTATAATAAAAATTAGGAGCCACCATGGACATGAACTTATCTGTAAGTCTGCTTTATGCGGGTTTGCTAACCTTGCTTTATATCGTGCTAGCCATCGACATTATTCGTCTGCGTTGGCGTCATCGGGTGGGTATTGGTACCGGCAATGCACAAGATTTAGAAGTTGCGGTGCGTATTCATGGTAATTTTTCTGAGTACGTACCACTGAGCTTGCTGTTGTTAGTACTGATGGACTTAACCGGTGCGTCTGCGAGCTTATTACACGGGCTTGGAGCCTTGTTATTCGTGGCGCGAATTGGCCATGCCTTAGGGCTTAAATTGAGTATTGGAACCTCGTGGGCGCGCACTGTGGGTGTGCTTGGTACCTTTATTACCTTAATGCTGCAAGCCGGCTACATGATTGGTTATTTTGTTGGGCAGGTGCTATGAGCGAGTTAGCTGGAGTTTATCGTAGTGGTACCGCGGGCCAGCCAGTATTGGTGCTACTGCATAGTTCACAGAGCAACAGTGGCCAATGGCGGGCGTTACAAACCCAATTACAAGCAGAGTACGATATCATCGCCATCGACTTGCTGGGCTATGGACAAGCGCCTGCGGTTGCAACTGGGGTAGAGCCTGAAGCCTTTCGCTTTAGCGACGAAATGCCGCGAGTGATAGAAGCCTTACAGCACTATCAGATAACCCAACCGGTAACCTTAATTGGTCACTCTTATGGGGGTGCTTTGGCGTTAAAGTTAGCGTTAGAACAACCCTTTGTTGTTGACCGTGTGGTGCTGTTTGAGCCGGTGGCATTTCATGTCTTAGACCATCAAGACCCAGCGCGAGCTGAAATTGATGCCATTGCTGCACAAATGGACCAGTATGATGCGCAGGCAGCTACCCGTAATTTTGTCGATTATTGGAATGAACCAGGCTACTTTGACGCGTTACCTGATAAAATTAAGCGCCTAATGATTGCTCAAGCAAGTAAAGTCGCCATGGACTTTTCAGCGTTGATGGGCGAGCCCCATAAATTACAAGATTACCGCCACGTGCAGCAGCCGTTACTCCTGTTGCAAGGTGCAAGTACTCAAGCTAGTGCGAAGCAAGTGGCGCAGCAACTGTTGCATGTGTTACCCCATGCCACTACGGTTACTTTACCCTGCGGGCATATGGGGCCATTAACCCATGCTGCATTAGTGAACCAGCAAATCATCGAGTTTTTACAACAGACGAGTTAGAGTCAGGTGAGCTATCAACCGCCGTTACAGCAATTTGAGTTCTGCCAGTACCAACCGGAGCTGGCCTATTTTGATAGTGCTGCCAGTTGCCAAGTACCGCAATCGGTATTAACCAAGCTACTGGATTATTATCAACACCAGCATGCTAATGTGCATCGTGCTAGTTATGCACGCGGGCGGGCTGCTACCCAGTGCTATGAGCAAGCGCGACGAGATTGCGCCCAAGCGATTGGGGCAACTGCTGCGCAGGTGAGCTTCCAGGCCTCCACCACCAGTGCCTTGAACGGTTTGGCGCAGCAGCTACCGGTAGCTTGGCAGGCGGGGGATGAAATTTTGCTAAGTAGTGCTGAGCATCATGCCAACATCCTGCCGTGGCAGCGTTTGGCTGCTCAACATGATTTACGACTGCGATTTATTAGCCTTGATAGAGCAAGTGGTGAGTTGGGTGAATGGCAACACTTATTGGGGCCGCGCACCAAGGTGGTCAGTCTTACCTTAGCTAGCAATATTACCGGAACTCGATTTGCGCTCGAGCCGATTTTGGCGGCAGCCCAGCAGCAAGGGGCTTGGACCATTGTGGATGCGGCCCAAGCCGTTGCTCATGAGCAGCTGGCAGTAACGCAGTTGGGCGCCGATGCGGTGGTGTTCAGTGCGCATAAGGCCTACGGTGTCGCCGGCTGTGCGGTGTTGTGGTTAAGCCAAGCTTTACTTGCTGCCAGTGAACCTTTTACGGTGGGTGGTGGTATTGTCACTAGCGTAACTAAAAGCCACGCCAATTTGGTCACAGGTATTCATAAATTTGAAGCTGGCACCCCTAACGTGGGCGCAGCGGTTGCTGCTGCCAGTGGCTTAGCTTGGTTACAGCAACAGCAGCAATTGGGCTTGCATGATTATTTACAAGCGCTACGGCAGCAGTTGTGGCAACAGTTGCAGCAGCGTGCTTGGTTAACCTTATTACCCACGGGTAAACAGCATACCCCAGTGATTGCTTTTTACAGCGATGAGTTTCAGGCCCACGACATCGCCACTTGGTTAGATCAGCACCAGATTGCGGTACGTGCAGGGCACCATTGCGCGCAAATCTTATTGCAAGATTGGCAGTTACCAGCGGTAGTCAGGGTGTCTTTAGCAGCGTACAATACGCCCGCGCAAATTGAGCGGTTAGTAGCGGCACTCGATGCTGGTTGGCAATTATTTGCCGACTAAGCCGCCGCTGACGAACCTGCCAGTGCCTGCATGTTTTGCCTTTTTCTTTGTTAGGAGAGTAGTACCTTGAACCAGCAAGCCAGCCCGGTTGCGTCACACTGGTGGACAGAATCGAAAAAATTAGCTCGGTTAACGGGCCCTATCCTGATCGCTCAATTAACGCAGATGTTAATGAGCGTGGTGGATACCTTGATGGCGGGGCGGGTGAGTGCCACCGATTTAGCCGCGGTATCGGTTGGTGGTAGCATTTGGGTTCCTTCTACCCTCATTATTATGGGCATGGCGTTGGCGCTAGCCCCTATCATTTCGCATTTAGATGGTGGTGGTAAGCAGCGTAAAGTTGCCAATATGGTGCAGCAGGGTATTTACGCTGCCATGTTGGGTGGCGCTTTGTGCTTTATCGTGATCATGTGTGCACCTTTGATCCTCAATGCCATGAGTGTTGAAGATAATTTCCGCGATATCACCTTAGATTATCTGATGTATGTAGCCACAGCGATACCTGCCTTGGTGATCTACATGGTGTTGCGAAATTTCTGTGAAGGCTTGTCGCATACCATGCCCAGCTTAGTGGTGGGGATTATTGGTTTAATCGTGAATATTCCAGTTAACTACGTCTTTATTTACGGTGTAGGCGGTTTTCCTGAGCTTGGTGGTGCCGGTTGTGGCGTCGCTACCAGTATTGTGATTTGGGTGATGGCGCTAAGCATGGTGCTGTATGTAAGCTTAGCTAAGCGCTTCAAAAAAATCGGGGTGTTTAAGCGCTGGCATGCGCCAAACTGGGATGATGTTTGGTACATAGTGCGTATTGGCTTTCCGATTGCGACCTCGATGTTTTTTGAGGTGAGTCTGTTTGCCGCCGCAGCCTTAGTGATAGCACCCTTAGGTGCAACCGTGGTGGCCAGTCATCAGATCGCATTAAATATTTCGTCGTTGGTGTATATGGTGCCGCTGAGTTTATCCATGGCTGTTACCTTGCGGGTAGGCTTTGCGTTGGGCGCTGGTAATCCAGCAAACGCGATGCTCAGTCATAAGTTAGCCACCTTGTATGGGATGACCTTTGCCGCCGTCAATGGCTTGATTATGTACATTACCGGGGCTTGGTTAGCTGGGCTCTACACCGATGATCAAGCGGTGATCCAGTTGGCTGCAACCTTGATGGGGCTGGCTGCTATTTTTACCCTGTCGGACACCTTTCAAGCGATTGCAATAGGCACCTTGCGTGGCTACAAAGATACCAAAGTGGTGATGTTTATTACCTTTGTGTCGTACTGGCCACTAGGCTTAACCGTGGGTATCTTATTGTCATTAACGGATACCATAGTGCCTTCTATTGGTGCTGCTGGTATGTGGGTTGGCTTTATTGTGGGTTTATCGGTGGCAGCGGTGCTGCTAACTTGGCGCTTGCGGGTTGTGAGCCGCCGCTACAATGAGCAGCACGGGCTGAGTTTAACTCAGCATCCGCACGCTTAATTCAGTATCGGCATAGCAGCGCAAGGTTAGTATCAGCCTGCGCTGCTAGTGCCAGGCGCTATGATGAAGTAGAAGCCGGCTGATGCCGTTTTTGCAACACAGCTAACACATCATTCAAACTTAAATCGCGGGCGGCTAATACCACCAGCAGGTGATAGAGCAGATCGGCACTTTCATTGAGCAATTCGTGATTGTCACCGGCCGTGGCAGCAAGTGCTACTTCAACCCCTTCTTCTCCTACTTTCTGTGCCGCGCGTTTGATGCCAGCGGCAAACAAGCTGGCAGTATAACTGCTGCTCGGATCTGCATTGCGGCGCGAACTGATGGTATCCATCAGGGTTTGCAACATCGGCGTTGACTGCTCATCGCTAAAACAGCTGCGGCTACCTAGATGACAGGTAGGGCCGAGCGGTAGCGCCTGAATAAGCAAACTATCCTGATCACAATCGGTATGCACACTAACTACTTGCAAAAAGTGTTCAGAGCTTTCGCCTTTGGTCCATAGCCGCTGTTTGCTGCGGCTAAAAAAAGTCACTCGCTGGTGGCTTAGCGTGTGCGCTAAAGCCTCACTGTTCATGTAGCCTTGCATTAACACTTCGCCACTTAGGGGATGTTGTACCATGGCTGGTAACAACCCATCCGCAGCTTTACTAAAATTTACGACAGCTTGATTGGCTGGAGTAATAAGCATAACTCAGTATCCTTGTGCATGGGTACAAGCGGCGCTTGCGTTAGCGTCGTACCACAATGTCTTGCGTAGCTAAATAATCTTTTAACTCGCTAATTTCTATAATGTTCTTGTGAAAGACCGAGGCCGCCAAAGCGCCATCGACAGCAGCTTGCTGAAACACCTCAGCAAAGTGTTCTTTGGCACCCGCGCCACCCGATGCAATCAGTGGAATAGGGCAACTACGGCGTAGCGTTTGCAACTGGGCAATATCGTAACCTTTGCGCACGCCATCTTGGTTCATGCAGTTTAGCACCACTTCGCCAGCGCCTCGTGCGACCACTTCCGCCAACCAATCAGCCGTTTGCCAACGGGTCTTCTGAGTACGTTGCTCGTCACCAGTAAACTGATAAACCTGATAGGTTTGGCTTTCGCTGTCAAAAAAACTATCAATGCCAATCACAATACATTGTTGTCCAAACTCATCGACCAGTTGATTGATTAAGTCGGGATTTTGCAGTGCTGGCGAGTTAATCGATAGTTTATCAGCGCCCATAGCTAACAGCTGTTGCGCTTGCTCAATCGAGCTAATGCCACCGGCTACGGTAAAGGGGATATCGATCAGACGCGCCACCCGTTCTACCCAGGATTTATCAATCACGCGGGCATCGGCCGACGCGGTGATATCGTAAAAGACTAACTCGTCAGCTCCGGCCGCAGCATAGCGCTCGGCAAGTGGTTCGATAGCGCCAATAATTTCGTGATTACGAAATTGCACGCCTTTGACGACTTCGCCATTGCGCACGTCTAAACAGGGGATGATGCGTTTGGCCAGCATGCGAGCGCCTCCTTCAACGTAAATCGACCGGTGAGCAGCGCTTTACCAAGAATCGCGGCATCGCATTGGTTGGCTTGTAACTGCTCTAAATCGGTTAAATCAGCAATCCCACCCGAGGCTTGAATCACTAGGCTAGGGTAGGCTTGTTTGAGCCGCTGATACAGCTCGACATTGGTGCCCGTTAACATGCCATCACGGCTGATGTCGGTGCACAACACATGACGCAACCCTACCGGTAAATACTGCTCAATCATTTGCTCCAAGGTTAGCTCGGATGATTGCTGCCAACCGTGGGTAGCGACCCAAGCTTGGCCGTCAGCGTCAATATTCACATCCAATGCCAGCACAATGGCATCGCTGCCATAGTGGCTGAACCAGTGTTGCACCAAGGCTGGTTGTTTCACCGCCACCGAACCTAACACCACTCGCTGCACGCCACAAGCAAACAGTTGTTCAAGGTCGGCTTGGGTACGAATACCGCCACCTACTTGTACCGACATGCTGGTTGCAGCGGTGATTTTTTGCAGCAGTTGTAACTGTCGTTGGGCGGGATCACGGGCACCATCTAAATCGACTAAATGCAACCATTGAGCACCGGCTGCTTGGTAATCAGCAACGATCGGTAGGGGATCACTAGCAAAGGTTGTTTGTCGAGCAAAATCACCTTGTTGTAAACGCACGACCTCGCCGTTAATTAAATCAAGTGCGGGTATCAGCATCAGTTAGCTCCAAAAAGTTCTTAAGGATGGTGGCGCCCGCAGCTCCCGATCGTTCCGGGTGAAATTGAGCACCAAAAAAGTTACCGCTTCTGACCATGGCAGCAAAGGTTTGGCCGTAGTGACAACTTGCGATGGTATGGGCACTCACGGCCACCGCAAAACTGTGCACAAAATAAAAATAACTGGCATCAGGCAAACCAGCTAAGAGCGGGTTGTCGGCACGGCCATCCACGGTGTTCCAACCCATGTGCGGTAACGGCAAATCTGCTGCTTGTAAGCGCTCGGTTCGAGTCGGAATAATACCGAGGCAATCAACATCACCTTCGGCTGATGCCGTGGTTAACAGCTGCATCCCCAAGCAGATACCCAACACCGGCTGTTGTAACTGCCGCAGGGTATCAACGAGTTCCAGTCGTTGTAAGTTGCGCATGGCGGCGGCGGCGGTGCCGACCCCGGGTAAAATCACCCGGTCAGCACTATTAATCTGAGCCGCATCGGCGGTTACCAGCGGGCTTACGCCTAGGCGTTCAAATGCAAAGCGCACTGAGCTGATGTTAGCACAGGCGGTATCTACGATGACTAGGCTTGGCTTACTCATGCCAGCATCCCCTTACTCGAAGGTAGGCTTTGTTCGCCCGTGCGCGCGATAGCAGCTCTTAGTGCCCGGCCAAACACTTTGAATAGACTTTCAACCTGATGATGACTGTTACCCTCGGTGGTGCTTAAGTGGAGTGATATCGCCATGGCATCGCTTAATGAGCGGAAGAAGTGGCCGACCATTTCGGTCGATAATTCACCTACTTTGTCACGGCTAAAATCGGCCTCAAATTGCAGGTAAGGACGACCAGAAAGATCGATCAAACATTCTGCGCGACACTCATCCATCGGTAAGGCAAAACCAAATCGGCCGATACCACGCTTGTCGCCTAGAGCTTGGCGTAACGCCTGGCCGAAAGCCAGAGCCGTATCTTCCACAGTGTGGTGCTCATCAATGTGCAAATCACCCTGTACCTGCAGGTTGAGGGCAAAACCAGCGTGGGTGGCTATTTGCTCCAACATGTGGTCAAAAAAGCCAATTCCAGTGCTGATGCTAATAGGCTGGCTGGCATCTAAATCGAGCTCAACTAAAATATCGGTTTCGCGGGTGGTGCGTTGTACCTTGGCTTGTCGTGGCTTGGCCAATAACTGGTGGGCGATAGTCGCCCATGAAGTTGTGGCTGGGTCATATTTGATGCCTTGAATCCCCATATTTTCAGCCAGTTGTAGGTCGGTATCACGGTCCCCAATAACATATGACTGAGTGAAATCGACACGGCCTTGTTGCAAATAGTCTTTGACCAAGCCCAGGGCCGGCTTACGACAACTACAGGCCTGCTCCGCAAAGTGTGGACAAATCAAGACGTCGTCAAAACGTATGCCTTGTGAGCTAAACACGTCCATCATTAAGTTGTGGGGCGCATCAAAATCCGCTTGTGGAAAGCTGTCGGTGCCTAAGCCATCCTGATTAGACACCATCACCAAACGATAGCCAGCTTGCTGTAATTGCAGTAAGGCCGGGATCACGCCAGCTTCAAATTTAAGCTTGGCTAAACTATCAAGTTGTTTATCAATCGGCGGCTCTTCTACCAACGTGCCATCGCGGTCGATAAATAAAATTTTCTGGGCTGCTGAACTCATGGAAATACCTTCAATAATTGGTCCATTTCGGCGGCGCTACCAATGCTGATGCGCACGCTGTTGGCCAGTCCTAATTGCTGCGACTGATTACGAATTAAAATACCCGCAGCGGCAAAGTGCGCTACGATCGCGGCCGCATCTGTTACTGTGAGCAACACAAAATTGGTACAGCTGGGCCAAATCTTAGTCACCCAGCTGGCATCTGCTAGCGCTGCTAGCAATCGCTCGCGCTGGGTGTTGGTTGCTACTACCTGTTGCTGCATGGCGTTGATGGCAGCATCAGATAATGCTTGTGTGGCGATAGCTACCGTCGTTTGTGGCAACGGATAAGGGGCAATCACCTTGCGTAAGGCTTCAATGATATCTGTGGGCGCTAAGGCAAAGCCGCAGCGAATACCGGCCAGACCAAAGGCTTTTGATAGCGTTCTTAACACCACCAATTGCGGGTACTGCTGCAACCATGAGCTCACTTCATTTAGAGCCTGTACAGAGCTTGCTGCGGCAAACTCAATGTAGGCTTCGTCAACCACTACAATAGCATGTTCGCCTACTTGCTGTAGCAACTGCTGCAACGAGTCTAGGGTTAAGTTATTGCCGAGCGGGTTAGAGGGATTGCAGACAAAAATAAGTTTTACGGTTTGCGCTGCCGTTTGTATTTGCTCAAGGATGGCCGGAACATCCAATTGTTGTTGTTGCAGCGGCACGCTAATTACCCCAGCACCGTGCGTTTGCGCACTGATGGCATACATACCGTAGGTGGGGGGGCAAATGACGATGCTATCGCGACCAGGTTCGCAAAAGGTACGAATCAGCAATTCAATGGCTTCATCGCTGCCACGACAACAGAGTACTTGCTCGGCGCTAACCCCAGCGTAACTGGCGTAGGCCTGATTGAGAGCTGCGCTTTGAAACGATGGGTAACGATTGAGATCGCTACCGCTCATGGCGTTATCAGCTACGGCGGCTAATGGGGTGCTGGGAGCTTCGTTAGCATTCAGCCACACATTGCCACCACTCATGCTGCGGCGTGCCGAGGCATAAGGCGTTAACTGGGCGAGGTGAGCTCGCTGTAATTTGCTGGCCAAACTCATACTGATTGCTCCAACCGAATACTAACCGCACGGGCATGGGCTGATAACCCTTCGGTTTCAGCAAGATCGATAATAGCGTTAGCAAGACCAGCTAAGCCGGCTTGGCTAACCCGTTGTAAGGTGTAGCGCCGATAAAAATCTAACAAACCAAGGCTACTGTAATTGCGCGCAAAGCCGTAAGTAGGTAACACGTGATTAGTACCGGTGGCATAATCGCCGCCAGACTCTGGCGTGTAATGGCCGACAAAAATCGACCCAGCATGGGTTAACTGCGCTAAATAATCTTCAGCACTATCTAACTGCACTGATAAGTGCTCAGGGGCATATTGCTGGCTAATGGCGATGGCTTCGGCAAGGTCGCTGACTTGAATGAGGGCGCTACCAGCAAGAGCTCGACGGGCAATGTCCGCGCGCGGTAACTGCTCTAATTGTTCGGATAAAGCCAGCGTGACTTGCTCCAATAACTGTGCCGATGGAGTTAGCAAAATCACCTGCGAATCAGCACCGTGCTCGGCTTGAGATAATAAATCAGCCGCCACAAAGGCCGGATTAGCGCTGTCATCGGCAATCACCAACAGCTCAGAAGGCCCTGCTGGCATATCAATTGCTGGGCCCCCCGGAATCTGAGCAACTAATTGTTTGGCAGCGGTAACATAGCTGTTGCCCGGGCCAAAAATTTTCGCCACCGGCGCCATGCTTTCGGTACCCAGCGCTAGCGCTGCGATAGCTTGTGCTCCGCCACAGCGATACACCTCGGTGATACCACATTTTTGCGCCACGTACATCAGAGCTGGAGACAGCTGACCGTTGCGATCCGGTGGGCTGACTAATACCCGGCGTGGATTATTTGCAAGTTGCGCCGGTACGCCTAACATTAATGCGGTAGATGGCAGTACAGCCGTGCCACCAGGAATATAAAGGCCAACTGCTTGTAACGCGTGATATTGTTGGGTGCAGCTCACCCCCGGGGCAGTTGTTACGGTAACCGCCTGCGGCTGTTGCGCTTGGTGAAACGCATAAATGGTCTGATAGGCCGTATCAATGGCTGCTTTAACTTGTGGCTCTACTAAGGCGGCTTGGGCAGCAATTGCCGCCTCGTCGTAACGCAGCTCAGTTAAGCACGGGCAATCAAATTCTTGGGTGTACTTGAGCACCGCAGCATCGCCGTCATTGGCAACCGCATCAATGATCGCTTGCACCTGGCTAAGTAGCTCGGCTGATTGTGCTTGAGCAGGACGTGCCAGCAACTGACGTTGCTGGTCGGCCGTGAGCTGTTGCCAAATAACTTGTTGAAGTTGTGCCATAACTTAACCCATCATTTTTTCAATTGGTAAGACTAAAATGGAACTACAGCCGATGGCTTTAAGTTGTTCCATGGTTTCCCAGAATAAGGTTTCGGTGCTCACCACGTGCACTGCCACGAGTTCTTCGGTGTGGCTTAACGGCAGTACGGTAGGGCGCTCAGCGCCAGGCAGTAACTGAACAACTTGCTCGAGTTGCGCAACCGGAGCGTGCAGCATGATGTACTTGCTTTCTTTCGCCATTTGCACGCCATCGATGCGCGGTAGCAATTGATCAACGATAGCTTGCTTGGCCGCAGGCAGGCTACCAGGGCGTTGAATTAACTGTGCTTGCGAGCGGAAGATGACTTCTTTTTCGATCAAGCCGTTGGCTTCTAAGGTGGCGCCGGTAGAGACTAAATCACAAATTGCATCGGCTAATCCGGCACGTGGAGCGACCTCAACACTACCGGTAAGAATAGCGTTGCTGGCGCTGATACCTTGTTGCTGTAAGTAATTTTGCAACAGATAGGGGTAGGTGGTGGCAATGCGTTTGCCCTGTAAATCCGCTAACCCTTGATAATTGTCTTCTTTGGGAACCGCAATGGATAATCGGCATTGGCCAAATTCTAGTGCCCGCAGGCGAGTAAAATCATAACTGATGTTGGTAGCTTTACGCTCTAAACGAACTTCTTCCAGCACATTTTCGCCGACCAAGCCAAGATCAACCACCCCATCCATCACTAAGCCCGGGATATCGTCATCACGTACGCGCAACAAATCAACCGGTTGGTTACTGCTGTGCGCAAGTAAACGGGCCTCGTGCAGACTGAAGCGAAAGCCACAGGCTTGCAGTAGGGCAATGGATTCCGTGCTTAAACGACCTGATTTTTGAATGGCGATGGTTAATCGCTGTGAACTTTTATCTACAACCATAATATTCTCCAAATAAAAACCCCGCGAAGGATTGCCTTGCGGGGTTCTAGTTCGGAGAAGGCAATCCCAAATGAAATGAGTTAGCCTTCAGCACACAAAACTGGGCTAACGATATCTATGATGATGGTGGTGCCAGTTTTGCTTGGTCATAATGTACTCCATTAAATTACCAGTGTGTGCTCAATGATGCTGATGAAAGAGGTTTGAAGATTAAAAAGCAGGCATGTTACCGTTCTACTATGAAACCGTCTTTCTCATCAATTCGTGGCTTTATTGTATAGAAAAATGTGACGCCATCAAGCCTAAATTTATTGGATTATTAAATTTCCTGTCTGTAAGTTGTATAACTTTGTTGTGGCGGTTAAATGAGCCGGTCTTGTTACTATAAATAGGCTTGTTGGGCACCACCGCCAATCTAAATGATTCAGCTTGGCAGACGCCTCGATAAAGGCATCATGGTGTTATTACCCAAGTGACTTTTTGCCAACCATCAGCCGAGTTTATGGTAGGCTTAAGTTTTCTCCTATACGATAGACTTTATGGCCAAGATCAGTTCCTATTTTGAAGCCGACAGTGTGCTGGCACAAGCGCTGCCGGGATTTGCACCGCGCGCCGCGCAAACCACCATGGCCACCGCTGTTGCCAGCACCTTAAAAAAGCGGCAGCAATTAGTGGTCGAGGCTGAAACCGGCACCGGTAAGACTTATGCTTATCTGGTACCGGCGCTGTTAAGTGATGGTAAGGCCATTATTTCTACGGGTACTAAAGCCTTGCAAGAGCAGTTGTTTCACCGCGATCTTCCCACCTTGCGTAAACTGTTGGCGCCGAGCAAAGTGGTGGCGCTCCTCAAAGGACGCGCTAATTACTTGTGCATACATAGGTTGCAAGCAGCCCAAGCTCATGCCAGTGAACTCACTAAAGTACAGCAACAGCAGTTACGTGAGGTGCAGATTTGGGCGCAGCGTACCCGCGATGGCGATGTTGGCGCGATCAGCGGACTCCCAGAAGATGCTGAGATTTTGCCGGTGGTAACAAGTACGGTGGACAATTGCTTGGGCCGTGATTGCCCTCTGTACGATGATTGTCACCTGGTGCTGGCCCGCAAAAAGGCCTTAGATGCTGATTTAGTGGTGGTAAATCATCACTTATTCTTTGCTGATATGGCACTGAAGGATGTTGGTTTTGGTGAATTGGTACCAGCTGCTGATGCCGTGATTTTTGATGAGGCGCATCAGTTGCCAGATATTGCTAGTCAGTATTTTGGCGAAGCTGTGTCTAGTCGTCAGCTGCAAGAATTGGCCCACGAAATTAAGGTGCTGTACTTAACTGAACTTAAAGATTTGCGCCAATTAGAAAAGGCCGCTGATAAACTCTTGTTAAGCTTGCGCGATTGGCGCTTGGTGTTTCCGACCGAGCCACAACGCGGCAACTGGCGACAGCATGCGGCGCAAGCAGAAGTACAACAAGCGGCGCAAGCGGTAGAAGACAGCCTGACGTTTTTAGTGCATGTAATCAAGCAAGCTTTAGGGCGTAGTAAAGATTTAGATAATGCCTACGACCGCTGTATCGATGGCTTGGCGAAATGGCAGTTGTTGATGGATACCCAACGTACTGGCTACAGTTTTTGGTACGAAACCACGGTGCGGCAAGTGACCTTGCATCAGACTCCCTTAAGTGTCGCTGATAAGTTTGGAGGCTATTTAAACCGCTCCGACATGGCGTGGATTTTTACCTCAGCAACCCTAGCCGTGGGCGAAGATTTTACCCACTTTACCCACCAGTTGGGTTTATACAAAGCGGCAACCTTATGCTTACCAAGCCCCTTTAACTTTGCTGAGCAGGCGGTCTTGTGTATGCCTCGATACTTGCCGCAACCCCATGAATTTAGCATGGCGGATAAACTGGTTGAGATAGTCCTACAGGTGCTTGAAGTCAATACCAGCGGCGGTACGTTTGTACTGTTTACCAGTCATCGCATGTTGCAACGGGTGGCCACCTTATTGGCCCCATTAACTGACCGTGAATTACTGGTGCAAGGCAGTACCAGCAAACGAGAGTTGTTGGAGCAATTTATCGCCAACGGGCGGGCGGTGTTGCTAGGCACAGCATCCTTTTGGGAGGGGGTAGATGTGCGCGGCGATGCGTTACGCTGCGTGATTATCGATAAGTTACCCTTTGCATCGCCCGACGACCCCTTGCTGCAAGCGCGAGTCGAGGATTGTCGTTTACGTGGAGTTGAGCCCTTTATGCGAGTACAATTGCCACCTGCGATTATCGCACTCAAGCAGGGTGCGGGGCGACTCATTCGTGATGCCCATGACCAAGGTGTGTTGATTGTTTGCGATCAACGGTTGGTGACTAAACCTTACGGTGGCTTGTTTTTGAAAAGCTTGCCAGCCATGCGTAGAACGCGCGAATTAAATGATGCCTTAGAATTTTTAAAAGCTTTGGAGACCAGTTAGTGAAGCACACTGTTTTAGCCTTAGATACTTCTACCGAGATGTGCTCGGTAGCATTGCGCGTGGGCAACCAATGGGCCCAGCGCAGCATGTTGGCACCGCGTGAACATTCACAGAAGATTCTAACCTTAATTGATGAGGTACTAGCTGAGTTTGAGCTTGGTCTAGCAGACGTGGAACAGCTGGTGGTAGGCCACGGACCGGGTAGTTTTACTGGGGTGCGCATTGGCGTTTCAGTGGCGCAAGGGTTGGCTTTCAGTCAGAACCTACCGGTAGTGGCCGTAAGTACTTTGGCGGCCTTGGCACAGCAAGCCATACGCTTACATGATGCGAAGACTATAGTGAGCGCCATTGATGCCCGCATGAATGAAGTTTACGTTGCGGTTTATCACAATCAAGCAGGGTTAGCGAAGCCGACCCTCGCGCCGCAAATGGCCAGTCTAACGGCCTTAGCGCAACAACCTTGGTGGCCAGCAGGGCCAGTTACAGCAGTGGGCACGGGTTGGCAGGCTTATGGCGAGGCCTTGGCGGCGGGCGCCAACGTGCAGATTCTAGATGATGTCACCTTACCATTGGCCGAAGACATGATTCGTCTGGCTGATGCTGGTTTACCTGCCGTTGACGCGGCCGATCTTGAACCGCTTTATGTGCGTAATGAAGTGACTTGGAAAAAGCTACCGGGACGTGAATAAGGGCGGCCGTTAAGTAGCCTGCTTGATACATATTTTTACAAGATATTTGCGGGAACTAACTGGTAACAAGGCTTTTCTAAACTATGCTATACAGATACATGCACGCAGAGGAGTAGACAAATGAAACAGTTATGGTTGATGGGTCTTGCGGCACTTTTTTTAAGCGCTTGTTCGTCTGTTCCTGATGAACTTGAAGTAGTTGATGAAGCAAGTTTGGTAAGTTATAAGAATGCGCTTGAGCAGCCGGAGCAATATATCGGCCAGCCAGCGCGTTGGGGCGGTATGATTGCAGCGGTGCGTAACACTGATGCGGGTACCGAAATCGAAGTGGTTCACTTAGAACTGCAAGGTTGGGGACGTCCCGTTCCAAGCGATCAAAGCGATGGGCGGTTTCGTGCCAAACTGGCCGGCTTTGTGGACCCCATGGTTTACAAAGAAGGGCGCTATATTACCTTTACCGGGACCATAGCCGCAGCTGAAACGGGAATGATTGACGAATACAACTATTTGTTCCCGGTACTGAATGCCAGTGGCAAATATTTGTGGCCGATTCAAAAAGAAAAAACTCAAGTTGAGGTAGATTATAGTTCGTTATGGTATCGTCATTACTACTTCAGCCGTCCGCACTACCCAGGTCCGGTGATTATTCGCAATACCCAGGGTGCTAGCGAGGGCGGTTCGGGCCAGTCAGATAAAGGAAATAATTGATTGTGACGACAACGGCAATAGCACCGTCTACGCAACTGCGTTATCAACAGGCTCGGCATCATGCTGAGCCTGTTTCTTTTGATTTACCCTGGGGCACCATGCGTGGTTTGCAATGGGGGCCTACAGATGGTTACCCACTCTTGGCTCTGCATGGCTGGCTGGATAATTGTCACAGCTTTTTGCCTCTTGCCGAAGAATTTTTGCAGTCGGATCTAGCCGGTGACTATCGTTTGATAGCACTGGATTGGGCTGGGCATGGGCATTCTGACCATCGACCGGCGGGCAATTATTATCCCTTTATCGATTATGTCTACGATATCTGGAGCTTGTGCCAGCAACAGCAATGGCCTCAGGTGGCTATTGTGGCTCATTCCATGGGGGCCTATGCGGCCAATATGTTGGCAGGCATTGCGCCAGAGTTAGTGAGCGAACTATTGGCAATAGAGGCCTTCGGTTTGATTGCCACCGCTGCGGATAAAACCACAACCGAGCTTCGCCAAGGCTTTCGTAGTCGTTGGCAGCAACAGCAAAAACAACCGCCACGCTATCCCAATCTTGATTTAGCCATCAGCGCCCGCGCTCAAGCTGGTGATTTTAGTCGTGAACTAGCGGCGCTTTTAGTTGAACGCGGCATTGAACAATTAGGCCCCGAACATTATCAGTTTCGTGCTGATGGGCAATTGCGGGTAAGTTCGGCGGTGCGCTTAACTGCGGCTCAGATTGGTGATGTGCTAGCCCACATTGAATGTCCTTTTACCGTGCTGTTGGGTAGCCACGGACATCAGCGTCTAAAAACGGCCTTACAAGACTGGCGTGAGCAAGTTCCGCACCTACGGGTACACGAAGTTGAAGGCGGTCATCATGTTCATATGGAGCGCCCAGATGCGATTATTGGTTATTTATCACAGATAATTCGGCATCATAACGGCTAGGCAACACTGGTTGGATATGCGATGATTGCGTGTTAGTAAATTTTAATTAAAAGTATTCAGGAGCATGAAGCGCGTGGATAAAATTTGGCTAAAACGCTATCCAGCAGGGGTTCCGGAGACCATTGATCCGGATCACTTTAACTCGTTAATTGATATTTTTGAGCAAAGTGTAAAAACGTACGGCGATAAAGTTGCGTTTGTAAACATGGACACTGAGCTGACGTTTAATGAGTTAGATACGCTCAGTAAAGATTTTGCCGCTTACCTGCAACAGCAAGGTTTGCAAAAGGGCGATGCCGTCGCTTTGATGATGCCAAACTTACTGCAATATCCTATTGCGCTGTTTGGGGTGTTACGAGCTGGGATGACCGTGGTTAACGTGAACCCGCTATACACGGCCCGCGAATTAAAGCATCAGTTGAGTGATGCCAATGCGCAGGCCATTGTTATTTTGGATAACTTTGCGCACACCCTGGCGAAAGTGATTACTGAGGTACCGGTCAAGAAAGTGATCCTGACCAGTATTGGTGACATGTTGCCAGCACCGAAGCGTTGGGTTGTTAACTTCGTAGTTAAATATGTGAAGAAGATGGTGCCAGCCTATTCGTTGCAGCATACGACGCAGTTCAAACAGATACTAGCGCAAGGCGCCAAAGCTAAGTATCAACGACCGCAAATGAGTGGTGATGATCTAGCTTTCTTGCAATATACCGGTGGCACTACCGGATTAGCTAAAGGTGCCATGTTGTCGCATCGGAATATGGTTGCCAACTTAGAAATGGTATCGGCGTTGGTCGCACCTTTGGTAGTCGATGGCGAAGAAACCGTGATCACGGCGTTGCCGCTTTATCATATCTTTGCGCTTACGGCCAACTGCTTGACCTTTATGAAGCACGGTGGACGCAATATTCTGATTACTAATCCGCGCGATATGCCAGGCTTCGTAAAAGAATTAAGTAAATACCCGTTCTCTATCATTTCTGGGGTGAACACTCTGTTTAATGGGTTATTACATGCCGACGGCTTTAAAGATTTAGATTTTTCTCATCTTAAGATCGCTTTAGGTGGCGGTATGGCAGTGCAACGTGCCGTTGCCGAGCATTGGGAGCGAGTGACTAAATCGCGCTTGCTAGAAGGCTACGGCTTAACTGAATGCTCACCGATAGTAACCGTTAATCCTACGGATATTGAGCATTACAACGGTACCATAGGGTTGCCATTACCATCTACTGAGGTGCGTATCGTTGATGTTGATACTGGCGAGGAGTTACCGCAAGGCGAAGCCGGCGAATTACAGGTGCGCGGCCCGCAAGTAATGGTGGGTTATCTGAATCGTCCTGATGAAACCGCCAAAGTGATGATTGATGGCTGGTTTGCCACAGGTGATATCGGTTTGATGGATGAGCAAGGCTTCTTCAAAATTGTGGATCGCAAAAAAGACATGATCTTAGTGTCAGGCTTTAATGTGTATCCTAACGAAATAGAAGACGTGATTGCTGAACATCCGAAAGTTCTTGAAGTTGCCGCGGTAGGGGTACCTCACGACAGTTCGGGTGAGCAAGTCAAAATCTTTGTGGTACGCAAGGATAAGTCGCTCACTGAAAAAGAATTGATTGCGTATTCACGTGAAAATATGACCGGTTATAAAGTGCCCAAATTAGTGGAATTCCGTGAGGAGCTACCAAAAACTAATGTCGGGAAAATTTTACGGCGTGAGTTACGTGACGAAGAAGAGGCCAAAGCGAAATAATTAATGCTTCCTTTTAATCTGATCACCACTGCAGAGCAGCTTGCTGGGTTTTGCCAACAAGCTGATTCTGCAAGTTTTTTAGCGGTGGACACGGAATTTGTCCGTACCCGCACCTATTATGCCAAATTAGGTTTAATCCAGGTTCGCGCCGATGACTTGCTGGTGTTGATTGACCCACTTGCAGTGACGGATTTAACGCCACTGTGGCAGTTGTTCGCCAATCAACAACAACCCCTCGTGATTCATGCCGGTGGCGAAGACTATGAGATCTTGTCCCAGCACATGGGGCAGGTGGTGACTGGCGTGTTTGATACCCAAATCGCAGCAGCGGTAGCTGGCCATGGCGATGCGTTAGGCTACGCTGCCCTAGTGGCTCATTATACCCAAGTAGAGCTCGACAAATCCCAATCAAGAACCGATTGGCTGCAACGGCCTTTGGCCACTGAGCAGCTTGATTATGCCGCAGCTGATGTGTTTTATTTGCATCAAATTTACCCGCAGCTGTTGGCCGAGTTAAGCCCTGAGCAGCTAGCTATTGTGTTAGAAGAAACGGCGCTGCAAGTACAAAAGCGTGCCCATCAAGACCCACCACATTGGCTTTATTTGAGTTTTGGTAATGCTTGGCAGTGCAATCGCCAACAACTGGCGGTATTGCGTGAGTTATTGCAATGGCGTTTAGAGCGGGCACAGAAATCTGATATTCCACTGAGCTTTGTCGCAAAAGATCATACCTTACTTGAGCTGGCACGACGCATGCCAAGCAGTATTCATCATCTACGTGGGGTGACCGACTTATCTCCGGTGACAGTACGCTACGCTGGTGAAGCCCTGCTACAAGCAGTTAGCAAGGGTGCAGATGCTAGTGACCAGCCAGCGAGTTTAGAACGCTTAACGGATATGCGCGGCTATAAAGTGGTCTTCAATGAGTTGAAGAAGCGCGTTAACGAGGTTGCTGCTGAACTGCAGTTACAGCCCAGCTTGGTCGCCTCACGGCGTCAAATCAACGATGTGATTCATTGGTTTTGGCAAGTACCAGCTGCTGCCCAAGCAGAATTGATGGTACCAGACTTGTTAACGGGTTGGCGCGGGGCTAAGCTTAAGGCATTCGCTGAAACCTTGTTATCTCAGCATCACTAACCAATAAAGAGAGCGCCTGACTATGTTGTGTGCGATTTATCGCAGTCCGCGCCACGCGGATACCTATTTATATATGCCGCATCCTGCCGACTTTACAAAACTTCCTGAACCTTTGCAGCAAAGTTTCGGTCAACCTATTCATGTGATGACGCTCGCCTTAACTGAATCGCGCTCGTTAGCGCGGTTGAGTGTGGCAGAGTTAAAGCAACACTTAACTGAGCCTGGGTTCTATTTACAACTACCCGAGCCACAGGAAAACCTATTAAAAACATTGAAACCAAAGGAGTCTTTCAATGATTAAAGCATGTTGTTCGGTTGCCGTAGCACTGTTAATGGGGCTAAGCGCTACTGTGGCTCAGGCCAATGAGAACGAAATTAGTGCTGATGGTTTCGCTGCTTATGTGGCCAAACTTAAACAAGAAGCCTTGGCCGATGGTTACGCCCAAAGTACCTTAGACACAGCTTTTGCTGAGGTGAAACTGTACCAGCGTTCGGTTAAAGCCGATCGTAATCAACCGGAATTCAAACTCACGCTGGATACTTACTTACCGCGAGCTGTCCCTGAGTGGAAAGCCAAAAAGGCAGTAGAGAAATACCAAGAGCACCGCGATTTATTAGAGCAAATTGGCGCTGAATATGGCGTACAACCGCGGTTTATCGTGGCGCTGTGGGGCATTGAAACCAATTTTGGTAGCTTTACTGGCGGCCAAGACGTGATTTCAGCACTCACCACCATGGCTTACGAAGGGCGTCGTGAGGCCTTTTTTAAGAAAGAATTATGGCACGCACTCACCATCGTAGAAGAACAGCATATTCCGATTGAACAAATGCGCGGCTCGTGGGCCGGTGCTATGGGACAAACCCAGTTTATGCCAAGTTCATTCATGCAGTACGCAGTGGACTATGATGGCGATGGTCGTAAAGATATCTGGGGCTCGATGGGCGATGTCTTTGCCTCGGCGGCCAACTACCTTAAATCTGTGGGCTGGCGGGATGATGTTACTTGGGGTCGCCAAGTGCAACTACCAGACTCTTTTGATACCAGTTTAGCTTCGTTGAAAACCAAGAAAACTCTAGCTGAATGGCAACAATTGGGCGTGCGTCGAATGGACGGGAGTGATTTACCGCAACGGGACGATATTGAAGCCTCTGTGGTGATCCCTGATGACCAGCAGGGCCGCGTTTATCTCGCATATGCCAACTACGATGCCTTGATGCGTTGGAACCGTTCGCACTATTTTGTGGCAGCGGTGGGTTATTTGTCGGATCGTATTCGGTTTCCGCGGTAATTGGTATGTATCAAGCGGACCAACTTGCTTTACCGCAACCGTCGAAAATCGTGTGTGTGGGCCGCAATTATGCGGCCCATGCAGCTGAGTTAGGTAATGAGGTGCCGGCGGCACCGTTATTGTTTATGAAGCCCCCCTCGAGCATTACCTATTTACCCAAGGTGATGATTCCAACCCAGCAAGGCGAATGCCAACATGAAGTTGAACTCGCGGTGCTGATCGGTCAGCCCTTGACCGCAGCCACCCCAGCCAGCGCACAAACGGCCATTGCCGCCGTAGGGGTGGCGTTAGATTTAACCCTGCGTGAGGTGCAAAGCCAGCTCAAAGCGCAAGGGCAGCCATGGGAACGTGCCAAAGCCTTCGATGGCGCCTGTGTGCTATCTAGTTGGCTCACAAGCGCAGAACTGGCGCTGGATCAACCCTTGCAGTTTGGCCTAGAGGTAAATGGCCAACCGCGGCAACAGGGGGATTCTCGGCTGATGATCTTTCCGATTGCAGAACTCTTAGCTGAAGTGAGTCAGTCTTTTAGCTTAGTCCCTGGCGATGTGGTGTTAACCGGGACTCCTGCTGGGGTGGCCGGGTTAGCGGTTGGTGATGAGTTACAGCTGTGGTTGCAGCCGGCTGATAGTGGCTCTAGCGCGTGGCAATGGCAGGGCCAGGTGGCGGCCGGACGTGGCTAAACCATTTTGGCAAACTACGCCATTAGCTGAGATGACGACCGAGCAGTGGGAGTCACTCTGTGATGGCTGTGGCAAGTGCTGCTTACATAAGCTGGTGGATGATGACACCGATGAGCTCTATTTTACCGATGTCAGTTGCCAACTACTTTGCGCTGAGAGCGGCAGTTGTAAGCAGTATGCGACGCGCTTCGATATCGTTCCTGATTGTGTAGTGATAAGCCAAGACAACTTGCAGCAGTTGTATTATTTACCTAACAGCTGTGCTTATCGCCGCCTTGCCGAAGGGCGTTCGTTGCCAAGTTGGCATCCGTTACGTCATCAAGGTAGTAAAGATGCCATGGTGGCAGCGGGGATAAGCGTGGTGGGCCGAGTTATCAATGAACGCGACTTTGCGGCCGAATTAGAAGACCGCATCGTGACTTGGCCGCTGCAAGATACCCCTTGAAAGCTTTTTAACCCTTACCCCTTTTATAGAGCACGCTGCACTAGTAAACGAATCAGCATGACCGCCACGGCTACGATGGCATAGCCAGCAAAAATGATTTGCATCCACATCGGCATACTTAAGCCGGCAAATTGCCAGTCAATATCTCCACATAGGCCGGGTGCACCAAAGAGATTAGGCAGCAACTCGTGCAAGGGTAACCAGCTAGGAAAGTTAGGAAAGGCCTCGCAGACAATAAAAAAGGAGTTTTCTGCTTGCTGTAGCTGCACGTGTTCGGCCGCGATAACATAGCCCCAAACTGCCGCCACCAGCCAAGCCAACCAAGCTAAACTGCGCAACAGTAGCTGTTGTGGTCTTAGGAGGCCAACAAAGGCAGCCAAGCCAATGGCGATGATGGCGGTTCGTTGGTAAATACACTTAACGCAAGGTTCAATGCCCAAACCATGTTGGACATAAAGCGCAAAGCTAAGTAAAGCTAAAACGCTCAACAATAAAAACAACCACGGCAAACGTTGCGTTGGTAGCTTGGCTAGATGTTTTAACATACTGAGTCTCTTCACAATGATGTACTGCCGGCACCTTACCTTAGCAGCTTAAAATTGTCGATAATAATGATGTACTGACCAGCGCAATCAAGATGTCGGTAAATATTTTCGCAAAACTTGTCCGACCATTGAAAAGGCTGGTAGAATCAGCCCTCACTATGACAAATATCAGCAGTAAGCAGGCACCCGTTATTCAAACTACAGGGCATTTCATGATCATCAAAGCAAAGAGTCCAGCAGGTTTTGCCGAGGAATATATCGTAAAATCTATATGGAACGGGCATTTTGCGCCAGGTACCATTCTTCCCGCAGAACGCGAGCTGTCCGAGTTGATTGGGGTAACCCGCACCACCTTACGTGAAGTTTTGCAGCGGCTGGCCCGTGACGGTTGGTTAACCATTCAACATGGTAAGCCGACGCGGGTGAATAACTTCTGGGAAACTTCAGGCCTTAACATTCTCGAAACCTTAGCTAGGTTAGATGAAGATGGTATGCCTGAATTGGTGGATCAATTGTTGTCGGCACGTACTAATATCAGTGCTATTTACATTCGCCAAGCGGTTCGAAATGCACCAGAACGAGTAGCAGAATTGCTTACCGCTGCGGCTACCCTAGAAGATAGTGCCGAAGCCTTCAGTCAATATGATTATCAATTGAATCATGACTTAGCCATGGCCTCTGGCAATCCTATTTATGTGTTGGTACTGAACGGCTTTAAAGGCTTGTATTCACGGATTGGTAATTTTTACTTCTCAAATTCACAAGCTCGGCAATTAGCTCGCAAATACTACGCGGATTTAAAAACCATGGCGGCAGATTCGCGCCGTGACGATGCGGTATTATTAGTACGCGAATACGGTTATCAATCGGGCCGTATCTGGCATAGTATGCGCAGTGAGATCCCTGATAATTTAGTTGAGTAAGTACTGGTTGAGTAAGTATTGGTTGAGTAAGTACTGGTTGAGTAAGCACTGGTTAAGTAAGTACGGGTTGGATATAAAAAACTCCAGTTACTGTAAGCACAGTACTGGAGTTTTTTTTATGGGCACCGAGTGCATGCACTCGGGCCATGAGCGAAACGGATTAAGCGAAGTTTTTCGCTACGAAATCCCAGTTCACTAAGTTCCAAAATGCATTTAAGTAGTTTGGACGGGCATTACGGTAATCGATGTAGTAGGCGTGTTCCCACACATCAACAGTTAAAATAGGGGTTACTGAAGCATCAGTTAACGGGGTTTCAGCGTTGCTGGTGTTTACGATAGCAACCGAACCATCCGCCTTTTTAACTAGCCAAGTCCAACCAGAACCGAAGTTGCCAGCTGCTTGGGCACTAAACTCTTCTTTGAACTTAGCGAATGAACCAAACGCCGCATTAATGGCGTCCGCTACCGCACCAGTTGGCTCGCCGCCGCCATTTGGGCTTAAGCAGTGCCAGTAGAAAGTGTGGTTCCACACTTGTGCTGCGTTATTGAACACGCCACCTTTGCTAGACTTGATGATGTCTTCTAGCGATTGGCTTTCTAAGTCAGTACCAGCTACCGCATCATTTAATTTGGTAACATAAGTCTGATGGTGCTTACCGTAGTGGTATTCAATGGTTTCAGCTGAAATGTGTGGCTCTAGTGCATCTTTTGCATAAGGCAATGCTGGTAATTCAAATGCCATGTCGACTCTCCGTTATTATTTGCGTATGGATTTTGAAACATTCTAGTTTCTCATGCCAATGCATTCTAGCATTGAAATAAGATCCTGCAGTCACTATATAGTTAGATTGTGGCATAAAAGTTTATTTCAAGGGGGCTGGCTGGGTTTATTTAACCTAACTACTTACTTTGGGAGTGCTGATAAGGCAGGCTCGATATGCTAAACTAATGGCCATTTTAAAATGCTCTACATCTGAGGTATGCATGGAAACTGTTGAAAAGATCAAACAGCAAATTGCTGAAAACCCTATTCTGTTATACATGAAAGGGTCACCTAAATTACCAAACTGTGGATTTTCTGCGCAAGCATCGCAAGCATTAATGAGCTGTGGTCAGCCATTTGCTTACGTTGATATTTTGCAAAACCCAGATATTCGTGCAGAATTACCCGCTTACGCTGATTGGCCAACCTTTCCACAATTGTGGATTGAAGGCGAATTAGTGGGTGGTTGTGACATCATTTTGGAAATGTTCCAAAAAGGTGAATTGCAGGCTTTAATTGCAGAAGTTGCTGAGCGCCATTCGGCCCCAGCAGAATAAGTAAACCTAGAAAACGGAGATATAACATGGGTGTATTAGTAGGTCGTAAGGCTCCTAACTTCACTGCTGCAGCGGTATTAGGAAACGGTGAAATTGTTGATAGCTTTAACTTATACGAGCAAATTAAAGGTAAGAAAGCGGTTGTTTTCTTTTACCCATTAGATTTCACCTTCGTATGTCCTTCTGAGTTGATCGCATTTGACCACCGTTTAGAAGAATTCAAAAAACGTGGTGTAGAAGTTATCGGTGTGTCTATCGATTCACAATTCACGCACAACGCATGGCGTAACACCGCTGAAGCAGACGGCGGCATTGGTGCGGTTAAATATCCATTAGTAGCCGACATTAAGCATTCAATTTGCCGTGCTTACGATGTTGAGCATCCAACTGACGGCGTGGCTTTCCGTGCGTCATTCTTGATCGATGAAGAAGGCGTGGTACGTCATCAAATCGTGAACGACTTGCCATTAGGCCGCAACATCGACGAAATGATTCGTTTGGTTGACGCGTTGAACTTCCACCAGAAACACGGTGACGTGTGCCCAGCTGGTTGGAAAGAAGGCGACGAAGGCATGAAAGCAGACCCTAAAGGGGTAGCAGACTACTTGTCGAAAAACGCTGGCAAACTGTAATAGCCTAAACTTTTAGGCTAGTTCAAAGAATAAGCCCCAGCTACTGGTTTCAGTGCTGGGGCTTTTTTTGGCCTTTTACGGCATGCGGCATGGCGACAAGAGACGTTAGAGCGCTCGTGCGCGAAAGCGCTTACCTTTGATTTTGTCGTTATTGAGAATGGCCAGTGCCGCTTTCACCTGAGCTTTGCGGACCGTCACAAAAGACCACTGGCTAAGCACTTTGATTTTACCTATCGCGTCTACTTTAAGCTGATTATCTTTGGTGAGGGCGCCAACAATGTCACCTGGGCGCAGTTTATCTTTCTTGCCCCCAGTGATTTGCAGCGTACTCCACAGTGCGGGCAAGCTAAGATTAGCCGCAGCCGGTGCTGGTAGTGCTAACAGCTGAATAGGTTTATCGAGTTGATCTTCTAGCAGATGCCTTTGATAGTTATCCTGTGCCCCTAGCAGCGTAATAGCTAGACCAGCACTGCCAGCCCGCCCGGTACGGCCAATGCGATGGGTGTGGGTATCAAGGTCATGGGCCATATGCACGTTAATCACCAGGGGTAATTGATCCACATCCACGCCCCGCGCGGCGACATCCGTTGCAACTAACACGCGGACACTACCATGGAGAAATTGAATCATCGCTTGATCGCGCTGTTTTTGGTCAAGATCACCATTTAAGGCGGTGGCGCTAATGCCTTGGCCAAGCAAATGAGCCACAATGTTTTGCGTCTCAGCTTTGGTATTACAGAACACCATACAGCTGGGTGGCTGTAATTGGAGCAGAAGATTTGCCACTGCGTTAGCGGCAGTGTCGGTTAACTCATAAAAACGTTGGGTAATAGCCGCTGGTACTGCAACATCTTCAGTCTGAATATGTTTGGCCTGTTGGCTTACCTGTTGCGCAAGTTGGGCGATAGTGGCTGGGTAGGTGGCACTAAACAATAACGTTTGGCGCTGGCCCGGTAGCGTCTTCACAATAGCCTTAAGATCATCGATAAAGCCCATTTCTAGCATGCGATCCGCTTCATCCAAGACCAACGTGTGGATGGCTGCTGTGCTGAAAGCTTGCTGCTGCAGCAAATCTAGAATACGCCCTGGCGTACCCACCAGAATGTTTGCACCGTGCTGCAATGACTCACGCTGGCCTCGCGCTGGCACCCCACCACAAAGTGTCAGTACTTTCACATCGCCGATGGCTTTGGCAAGACTACGAATGACTTCGGCTACTTGTTCGGCCAGCTCACGTGTTGGACACATTACCAGTGCTTGAGGTGCTTGCTGAGCGGGCACCAGCTTGGTTAACAAGCCTAGCGCAAAGGCTGCGGTTTTTCCGGAGCCGGTTGGGGCCTGTACCACCACATCTTGGCCCGCCAAAATCACCGGCAAACTGCCTGCTTGAACGGGGGTCATGGTGCTGTAGCCAAGCTCGGCCACGCGTTGCAACAAATTGGCTGCTAACGGAAGCTGACTGAACTGGCTGAGAGGAGGTTGGGTGGTTGGCATTGCGACAGTGCTCATGATAGATGTGCTAACTTATACGTGATGAATAGACGGTTCATAATAGCAGAATTTGGGCTATGCTGGATATCAGAGAAAGTATTTATGGTGAATCTGCAAAACATCAGGAGCGCAAACAATGGATGAATTTATGCAAGCGGCTATCGCTGAAGCAAAACAAGGGTTAGCTGAGGGCGGGGTGCCCATAGGTTCGGTGCTCGTGCACCAAGGCAAGATCATCGGCCGTGGCCATAATCGAAGGGTGCAAAGTGGCAGCCCTATTTTGCATGGCGAAATGGATGCCTTAGAAAATGCCGGCAGGCAACCGGCGAAAGTTTATCGGGAATGCACCATTTACACCACCTTATCCCCTTGTTGCATGTGCGCAGGAGCAATTGAGCTCTATGGCATCAAAAAGGTAGTTATTGGTGAAAATCAGACCTTTATGGGTGCTGAACAGCGCTTGCTTGAGGCCGGAATTGAGGTGGAGGTAAGGCAGGATGCTAGCTGTATCGAATTAATGCAAAACTTTATTCAGCAGCATCCGCAGTTATGGCATGAAGACATCGGGGTTTAGTCTTTAGCAGGCTTAACCCAACGCGAGAAATAGAACAACACTAGCGCGGCAATAGCTCCTAGGGTATCAGCCAGCATGTCTTTTTGGGCATCCCAGGGGTCACCTTGTGAGCCCAAAAATTCGATGCCGGCATTGCCGCCTTCAATCACCGCGAATTGCCATTCAATGATCTCGTAGGCGGCGGCTACAGCCATGATTAAAAACAGCCCGAATAACATCGCCGTCACGGGGCGAGCCCATTGCTTACGCAGCAATAACTCAGCCGCCGCATAGGCATAAAAGCCTACACTAAAATGAGCCACCCGGTCGTAATGGTTGCGCTCAAAGGCAAAGGTTTCGGTGACCCAATCAAATGGCACTTTGGCAAAGGTGTAATGCGCACCTATGGTGTGCATGATGAGTAGCACGCTCATCAAAAGATAGCTGGTATTACTGAACTTAAATTGCTTGTAGGTGACGGCCAAGCCGATAAAGATCGCAAAAATAGGTACCATTTCAGCCCACCAAACCCGATTATCAGCAGGCGCTATGGCTGACCAGCAGACGACCACCACAAACAGGCTGGCTAAGAATAATGGAACACGGTGATGGGTGGGCATATGCGTTTCCTTGTTATTGTTTGTGTTAAGTGCCAGCGAGGCTTAGCTGTTGCTTGCGGGTTGCAAGGGCCAGCCACCGAGATCTTGATAGCGATTAACCATATAGCAAAACAGCTCAGCGGTACGTTCAGTATCATACAGGGCAGAATGCGCCTGTTTACTATCAAAGGCAATACCAGCTGCTTGGCATGCTTTGATCAGCACAGTTTGACCTAAAAACACCGCAGCTAAAGCGGCCGTGTCAAAAGTAACAAACGGATGGAACGGATTGCGTTTGAGTTGTGCTCGCTCTGCTGCTGCCATAACAAAGCTATGGTCAAAGGTCGCATTGTGGCCGACTAAAATACAACGTTGACAACCCGCGTCTTTTTGCGCTTTACGAATCGGCTTGAACATGTCTTTGAGAGCTTCGCTCTCTGCTACTGCGCCGCGTAAGGGCGAGTGCGGGTCAATGCCATTAAAATCGATGGCAGCTTGCTCAATGTTGGCACCTTCGAAAGGCTCAACATGATAGTGCAAGGATTTGGCCGGTTGCAGTTGTCCGGCCTGATTGAATTCCAGAATAACCGCGGCAACTTCAAGTAAGGCATCAGTTTTGGCATTAAAACCTGCGGTTTCAACGTCAATAACGACCGGCATGTAGCCGCGAAAGCGCTCTTGCATGGTCACCGCAGCAGCGGGTGCAGTGCTGGCTGGCGTTGGTGTTGGCGTTGGTGTCTGGCTCATAAATCTCCAGGATTGGCTGCGCTACGCTCAATTAACTCAATGGCATAACCGTCCGGATCACGAACAAAAGCAATGATGGTTTTGCCACCTTTAACCGGCCCTGGCTTACGATAAACATCGGCACCAGCTTGCTCTAATTGCTCACAAACTTGATAAATATCGCTAACACCAATAGCAATATGGCCAAAGGCACCGCCGTGTTCGTATTCAGTAACACCCCAATTGTAAGTTAACTCAAGCACGCTATGGTCAGCTTCATCGCCGTAACCAACAAACGCCAGAGAATACTTGTATTCTTCGTTATCAGCGGTACGTAATAGCTTCATGCCCAACAGTTCGGTATAAAATTGAATGGAGCGTTGCAGGTCGCCAACACGTAGCATGGTGTGCAGTAGTCTCATGTTAAACCTCGTCTGATGTCTTCTGTTTAAATTCGCACAAATCTTCGATTAAGCAACTGCCACATCTTGGCTTACGCGCAATACAGGTGTATCGCCCGTGTAAAATAAACCAGTGATGAGCATCTACTTTAAATTCGGCCGGAATCACTTTTTCTAGTCTATCTTCTACCGCTCGGACGGTTTTGCCTGGCGCAAATTTAGTCCGATTCGCAACCCGAAAAATATGGGTATCGACGGCAATAGTGGGCCAGCCAAACGCTGTATTGAGCACCACGTTAGCGGTTTTGCGTCCAACCCCTGGCAAGGCTTCTAGAGCCTCGCGGTCTTCTGGCACAGCGCCTTGATGTTGATTCACCAAGATAGTACAAGTTTTGATGATGTTCTCAGCCTTGGCATTAAAGAGGCCGATGGTTTTAATGTACTCTCTAACGCCGTCCACGCCCAAGGCTAACATGGCTGCCGGAGTATTGGCTGCGGCAAAGAGTTTACGAGTCGCTTTATTTACCCCAACATCGGTGGCTTGGGCCGATAACAACACAGCAATCAGTAACTCAAAACTCGAGTTGTACTCAAGTTCCGTAGTAGGGTGCGGATTGTGCTCGCGCAAGCGCGTTAAAATAGCAATACGTTTGTCTTTATTCATGATAGTTATTGGGCCGTAACCCGAGCCCGCGTTACTTGTTTTTCTGGTGTTTTGGCGCGCTCGGCTTGGCGCTGATCGAACCAGTTTTTACCCGCAATGATAAAGCCCATCACAATAAAGGCCCCCGGCGGCAGAATCGCCAACAGCAGCGGGTAGTCAAATTGAACCAGTTCGATACGTAGCTCACTGGCCCATGCTCCTAGCAGTAAATCGGCACCATCAAACAGGGTGCCGTTACCGATAATCTCACGAATGGCGCCTAACAACACCAGTACTAAGGTGAAGCCTAAGCCCATCATCAGGCCATCAAACGCCGATTTTTGCCAGGGGTTCTTGGAGGCATAAGCTTCGGCACGACCAATGATGGCACAATTGGTGACGATCAGCGGAATGAAAATACCCAGCGATTGATACAAGCCATACACATAAGCGTTCATCAATAATTGCATGACGGTAACAAAGGTTGCAATCACCATCACAAACACCGGAATACGAATTTCTTTAGGAACCCAGTCGCGCACTAGTGATACGGTGACGTTAGAACCCACTAACACCAGTAAGGTTGCCAAACCAAGCCCAAACGCATTCGTTACCGTTGAGGTAACTGCGAGCAGAGGGCACAGGCCTAGCAGTTGCACTAAGGCAGGGTTGTTGGTCCACAAGCCCTGTAGGGTTAACTCTTTGTAGGCGTTCATGAGCTTACTCCGGCACAGTTGTTAGGGGCCGCGAACCACTGTTGCTGTTGCTGCTGAAATAACAGGTTGGCACGTTTTACTGCCTGCACTACGGCTCTTGGGGTGATAGTAGCGCCAGTAAATTGATCAAACATACCGCCATCGCGAGTCACCGCCCAGCGGTTGTCATCAGCTCCTTGCACGGTTAAACCGTTGAAACTGGTGATCCAATCATCTTTGCGGATCTCAATTTTATCACCCAAGCCCGGGGTTTCTTGATGGCGTAGGGTACGCACGCCACTCACCTCACCGGCGACGGTGAAGGCTACTAGTAGTTCAATCGCACCACTGTAACCATTCGGTGCGGTCACTTCTACCGCTAAGGCGGTGGCTTGCTGGTTCAGGCTAGCCCGATAAATGCGATGAGAGCCAGGCCCCAGTTCAGCATGGTCAACTAAACTACAGCTCTGGTACAAGTCGTTATCATGCAGCTCAGGTGGAATTAATTGGTTCAGCACTTGCAATAATTCTTGTTCTTGTTGGCGCTTAATGGGCTCCTCGGTAAACTGAGCTGTGGCCACAATGAGCAGGGTTGCAACAATAGCGAACAAGGCTAGAACCATACCATTATGGCGCATACTTTTGCCGATCATGTTCTACCTCCATGGCCATAGGCTAGCGGTTGGCTGTACTTATCAATCACGGGAACGGCCATATTAGCTAGCAACACCGCAAAGGCAACAGCATCAGGGTAGCCCCCCCAAGTGCGAATCACCATCACTAAAGCGCCAATGATGAGGCCGAAAATGAAGCGGCCTTTGTTAGACGTAGCCGCTGTTACCGGATCGGTGGCAATAAAAAAGGCCCCCAACATGGTTGCACCACTCATCAGATGTAGCCAAGGAGAGATGCTTTGATCCGGATAGAACAACCACAACAAAGTAGCCGGCACCGTTAAGCCTAGCAGCACCCCGGCCGGGATATGCCAACTGATAATACGTTGATAAATAAGCACCAAGCCGCCAAGCAAAAAGGCCAGATTGAGGTAGCCCCAGCCAACCCCAGCAAAACTCCCAAAAATAGGTTTTTGCAGCGCTTCTGCGGTGGTGAGTTGATGACTAAGATCGGTGCGTAAGCTATCTAGAGGAGTTGCCATAGTGACTCCATCAATACCGCTACGCAATTGCTCTAAACTGTAGCCTGCTTGGCTATAACCACTGCTGATTAACTGCCACGTATCGGTTAGCGATAACTGTAACTGTGCCAGTTGTTGTGGGATCGGCCAACTGGTCATCTGTACCGGAAAGGACACCAGTAACAGCACATAGCCAGCCATGGCAGGATTAAATAGATTTTGGCCAACGCCGCCATAGACATGCTTCACCACCAAGATGGCAAAGGCGGTGCCAATCACAATGATCCACCAAGGTGCCAAGCTGGGTATGCTAATGGCTAACAACACGGCAGTCACTATGGCGGTATGATCCTGCCAGGCACTTGCTATGGAGCGTCCACGAACACGCATCACGGCAGCTTCACAGATCCATGCCGTGAGTAATGCTAACAACAGTTGTAAGATAATCCCTAAGCCAAAAAAGTAGCTATGTACCAAGATGCCAGGAATCACCGCCAGGTAAACCCAACGCATCACTTGCGTGGTGGTACGCCGTTGGTGAGCGTGGGGCGATGCGGCTATTTTAAATGTCATGATGATTCACCTTCGGCAGAGTCGTTGGCCTTGGCGGCAGCAGCGGCTTGTGCGGCTTTGCGAGCTTTGGCCCGAGCAATCGCTGCTTGGACCGCATCTTGCGGGTTATCAGCGCCAGCGGCGACCGCTTCAGCTTGGGCCGCTTTACGTGCTTCAGCAGCTTGCCGATGACGTTCTAATCGTTCTTGTTTTTCGCGTTCAAGGCGCTCTTGGCGCGCTTCAAAGCGTTCGCGTGCAATTTCTGCCTTGGCTTTTTCGCGCGCAATATTGCGGATCTCAGCTTTGGCTTTACGATAGTAATGCACCAACGGAATTTCACTTGGGCAGACGTAAGCGCAAGCACCACATTCAATACAGTCAAACAGGTTCTGTTGCTCGAGGCCATCATAATCTTTGGCTTTGGCCAGCCATTGCAGTTGCTGCGGCAACAGTTGCGCCGGGCACACGTCAGCACAAGCGCCACACCGAATGCAATTCATTTCTTGCTGGGCTGGGGCTAGCTCGGTGGTTGAGGGCAATAACAAGCAGTTGGTGATTTTCACCACCGGCACTTGTAAATTAGCCAAGGCAAAGCCCATCATAGGCCCGCCCATGATCACCCGTTGTGCAGCCTTACCGGTAGTTTCATGAAAGCCCGCATAAGCTAGCAGATCAGCAACTGGAGTACCAAGACGAACCCAGTAGTTACCAGGTTTATCCACTTGTTCGCCGGTGACGGTAACCACCCGTTGTATTAACGGTATGCCCAGTACGATAGCTTGATGAATAGCAAACGCAGTTCCTACGTTGTGCATCAATAAGCCGACATCAATCGGTAGGCCGCGACTGGGAACTTGCCGTCCGGTTAAAATTTCAATCAGTTGCTTCTCGCCGCCCGAGGGGTATTTTACCGGCACTTGGCGTAACGCAATGCTGCTTGCTGTTGCAGCGCGTTCACTAAGTAACTGGGTAAATATCGCAATCGCCTCAGGCTTGTTCTCTTCAATTGCAATCAAGGCTTTGTTGCAACCGCTAACCTGCATTAAGATCTCGGTGCCACTGATGATTTCGGCGGCATGTTCACGCATTAAGCGATCATCAGCAGTAATATAGGGTTCGCATTCCACCCCATTGATAATGAGATACTCAAGCGGACGTTGTAACGCTAATTTTTGTGCACTAGGAAAGCCCGCACCGCCTAAACCTGCAATCCCGGCTGCTTGAATACGCTCTAACAGCTCAGCCCGACTTAATTGCTGATAATCAGGGCAGGGAGTGGTTGGATACCATGCATCTTGGCCATCGGCAGCAAGGGTAATGGTGAGGTCAGTTAGGCCCGACGGATGAGCGATCGGCTGTTCGTCGATCGCCAGCACTGTACCCGAGGTAGGAGCGTGCACGGGTAAGCCACGTTGTAAGCCCGGTTGGGTGAGTGGTTGACCAGCACGGACGTAGTCGCCGACAGCAACCAGTATTTCACCACTGTTACCACTGTGTTGCTTAACCGGCACCACAAACGTCTTGCTTAACGGCAAGGTTTGGATGGGCGTTTGGTTCGATAGCTGTTTGCGCTCGGGCGGATGAATGCCGCCGTGAAAGCTCCACAACTGACCTGCCTCAATAGCACTGATGTTGATCGCGGACATTATTTAGCTGACTCCACAACAGTCACTGGAATCTGTTCTAGGTTCCATTGCCAATTTTCTGGGCGCACGGGTACCGGCACCATATCAATACAATCCACTGGGCATGGCTCCACGCAAAGATCACAGCCCGTACATTCATGGGCTATAACCGTATGCATTTGCTTGGCGGCGCCTAAAATGGCATCTACCGGACAGGCCTGAATACACTTGGTACAACCGATGCATTCATCTTCACGGATCACCGCTACCTTTTTGACATCCTCGGTACCATGTGCGGCATCAAGAGGTTGTGGTTCTACCCCCATCAACTCAGCTAGTTGCTTAATGGTTGCTTCGCCGCCCGGAGGGCATTTATTGATGGCATCGCCGTTGGCAATGGCTTCGGCATAGGGGCGACAACCGGGATAGCCGCACTGACCACATTGGGTTTGCGGCAAAATAGCATCAATTTGATCCACAATAGGATCGCTTTCCACTTTAAAGCGTACTGCCGCGAAGCCAAGAATAAGCCCAAACACCAGCGCCAGTACACCTAACACAATGATGGCAGTCAACATACTCATGCGTTGGTCACCAAGCCGCTAAATCCCATAAAGGCTAATGACATCAGGCCGGCTGTAATCATCGCCACTGCCGCACCTTTGAATGGCACCGGTACATCCGCCGCAGCTAGGCGTTCGCGCAACGCTGAAAATAAAATAAGGACCAGCGAGAAGCCTAGCGCTGCACCCAAGCCATAAATGATTGACTCGACAAAATTATGTTGTTCGTTGATATTTAATAAAGCCACACCAAGGACCGCACAGTTGGTGGTAATTAACGGTAAAAAGATGCCCAGTAAACGGTATAACGTGGGGCTAGTTTTATGTACGACCATTTCAGTGAATTGTACCACTACGGCAATCACTAAAATGAAGCTCAATGTTTGCAGCGCCATTAAGTCTAGCGGTGCCAAGATATATTGGTTAACAAGGTAGCTACACACCGAGGCTAACGTCAGCACAAAGGTGGTCGCAGCCGACATACCAATGGCTGTTTCTAGCTTATTAGACACGCCCATAAAGGGACATAATCCAAGAAATTTAACCAACACGAAATTGTTGACTAGTACTGTTGCAACCAACAGCAGCAAGTAGTCACTCATGAAGATACCTGTTCGCTCTTTATCGATACTGCATATTATCGAATTTTTAGCCGCTATAAACAACCGATCAAATGTAGTGTTATTAGCATTTGTCATCGATTGTTCATCGAGTTGTCACAGAGCTGCCATGGCTACTGGTTAAATTTGCGCCAGTTAACCTGCAGAGGAAGAGCATATGACGGGGTGGATTAAGCAGCTAAACGACTACGATCAGCGCAGTTTTAGTTGGTGTAATCACCGCTACCAAGCCTTAGCTCAACGCAAGTTGGTGCGCTGGATATCGCACTCAGGTGATGGCTATTTGTATGCGCTACTAGCTTTGCTGTTGGCCTTGCTACAAACCCAGACACAGTTGCAATACGCATTATGGTTGGGATTTGCGCTAGAAGTACCGTTATTTTGCCTGCTCAAGCGTTACTATAAGAGACCCCGCCCATATCAAGCCAAACCTGCGTTAAAAGCGGTGATTATTGCGCACGATCCTTTTAGTTTTCCATCCGGGCATACCACCGCAGCATTTTTAATGGCAGCGCTGTTAACTTGGACCTGGCCAAGTTGGTCGTGGTTGTTTTATGCCTGGGCAGTGGCGGTGGGATCGTCGCGGGTGTTATTAGGAGTGCATTATCCGGGCGACATTTTGGCTGGGATAGGGCTAGGAAGTATGATCGCTATAGGAGTGATAGCATGCGTATCTTAGTAGGAGTACAGGGCACCGGTAACGGTCATTTAAGCCGGTGCGCGGCATTAGCTGAGGCTGCTAGTCAACGCAGCGATATCGAGCTTGATTTTTTAGTATCAGGACGGCCGCAAGCGGCTTTGTTCGATATGGAAGCGTTTGGTGATTGGCAATGGTGCGAAGGCCTCACCTTTGCCGTGCAGCAAGGTCGAGTATCGCTACGAGAAACCATGCGGCGCAATAACTGGGGTAAGTTCTGGCAGGATGTACAGCAGTTGGATCTAGCTCCTTACGATCTCATCGTTAGCGACTACGAACCCATTACCGCCTGGGCTGGTCGTAAACAACAGCGCCGAGTGATTGGTATTGGCCGCCAGTTTGCCTTTTATAAAGCCACGCAAACACTCCCTATTCATGTCGCTCAACGGCAGTTGCTGCGTTGGTTTGCACCGGTAAGTGAGGCGCTGGGCATGCATTGGTTTGAGGATGGCCAGCACACGGTGCCACCTATTATTCACCAACGAGCGCAAGTGACGAATCTGCAGCAACGACATTATTTAGTTTATCTACCGTTTGAGAATTTAGCTGCAATCCATCAGTTGCTGGCGCCCCTCAGCGATTACCGGTTCAGTGTTTTTCATCCCCAAGCCGAGCATCAGCAAGTGGGACATGTGCATTATTTCCCGCCATCCCGGCAGGGGTTTGCGGATTGCTTTGCGAGTGTGGCAGGGGTGATCAGTAACGCCGGCTTTGAAACCAGCTGTGAAGCCTTAGCGATGGGCAAAAAGTTGTTAGTGCGACCGCTCCAAGGGCAGTTTGAACAAGTAGCAAATGCGCGTTGTTTAGACATTGCAGGCCTTGCACAGGTGATGGAAGAACTGAGTACAGAGCAAGTACAACGCTTTATTGAGCAAGACAGTGCGGTTTATTGTAAATGGCCGAATGTGGCAGAAGCGGTGGTTGCTTGGTTAGCTGCAGGCGCTCAAGAGCCGGTGGCTAAACTGAGCAAAAGACTGTGGCAACAAAGCGAATTGCATGATTATTTTCAATTGGTAAAGCGCTATTGAGTTAACTGGGGTAAGCGGGATTTGCGTGGGGCTAGGTTATTTG
>NZ_JANFPJ010000008.1:0-72413 GCF_032227045.1 Pseudidiomarina fusca | reverse complement strand
TAGCTGCAGGCGCTCAAGAGCCGGTGGCTAAACTGAGCAAAAGACTGTGGCAACAAAGCGAATTGCATGATTATTTTCAATTGGTAAAGCGCTATTGAGTTAACTGGGGTAAGCGGGATTTGCGTGGGGCTAGGTTATTTGTGGCTCCCCAGGTTGGATTCGAACCAACGACACATGGATTAACAGTCCACCGCTCTAACCAACTGAGCTACTGGGGAATTACAAATAGGTTGCAAGGAAGGTGGTGTTGGCTCCCCAGGTTGGATTCGAACCAACGACACATGGATTAACAGTCCACCGCTCTAACCAACTGAGCTACTGGGGAATTACAAATAGGTTGCAAGGAAGGTGGTGTTGGCTCCCCAGGTTGGATTCGAACCAACGACACATGGATTAACAGTCCACCGCTCTAACCAACTGAGCTACTGGGGAACACCTCAAGCAACGGATGCGAATGTTAAAGGGGCTTGCAGCGCCTGTCAATACTAAAAAAGTTCGTTTGCACGTTTTGTGCGCAAACTTGATAAAATAGTCCTTGTCAAGAGTGAACAAGGGCAGCGTTTATATCAAAAGATATAGTTGTGATCCGTCCTATGTTATCCACAGATCGGCGCAGCTCTTGATTTCAAAAGGCTAGCGGATCTTATCCACTAAATCTGTGGATAACCTTGTGGGAAAATCTGTGAGTAGCCATGAATGGTGCGCTATACAGGCCGATTTAGAGATTGCTTAAAAATTGACTCTATTTGTATTTTCGCAATAAAAACAAATGCTTACATATATACCCAGAGTTACTTTACAGGCTTTAAGAAAAACTTGAAGAAGCGCTTCTTTCTTGATCTGCCACTGTGTATTTCTTGTCAGCTTTGCTTCAAATATCGCCAATCATAGCTTGACTTTTTGCTTTAATCGCTTGAGTTTTCAAGAAAGCTTGCCGTGGTTAAAATTTAAACAGCTGTTTGATTGTCGTTGTCACCAAAGATTCATAAAAAATCCCGGCTCGAAGCCGGGATTTTAAAGAACCTTGAACTTGCCAGCAGTTTAGCTGCGAGCGTAGGCATCAATACGTCGCACCGCTTCTTCTAAAGTTGCCATACTGGTGGCGAAAGAGAAGCGACAATGGCCAGGTGCACCAAAGGCTGAACCAGGTACCAGCGCCACTTTAGCTTGATTCAAGAGTTGTTCGCATAATTCAATATCCGTACTCACCCCTTTTTGTGCCATGAGTTCAGTGATATTGGCAAAGGTATAGAAAGTGCCGTCACCAGCAATGCATTGCATACCAGGAATCGTATTGAGTGCTGCAACTAAATAATCATGGCGTTTCTTAAATTCAGTGACCATGGTGGTAATGCACGTTTGGTCACCTTCTAACGCTGCGAGTGCCGCATATTGGCTGATGCTGGCTGGGTTAGAGGTGCTCTGCGACTGAATCTTTTTCATTGCCGCAATCAAAGGTTTAGGACCCGCGGCGTAACCAATCCGCCAGCCGGTCATGGCATAAGCTTTAGACACCCCAGAAAGAATCACAATGCGGTCACGTAAGTCTGGCGCCACCATGGCGATATTGTGAAAAGCCTCTTCTGTCCACAAGATATGTTCGTACATATCATCCGTAGCAATAAGAACCTGCGGGTGCTGGCGCAACACTTCAGCTAGGGCAGTCAATTCAGCTTTGCTATAGGCGGTACCAGTTGGGTTAGAAGGACTATTTAAGAACAGTAACCGAGTGGCTGGGGTAATGGCCGCCGCTAATTGTGCCGCGGTGATTTTATAGCGTTGCTCAATACCAGCTTCAATAAAGCGTGGTACCGCACCCACCAATAAGCTCATATCAGGATACGACACCCAGTAAGGTGCCGGGATCAGCACTTCGTCACCTGGGTTAAGCCAAGCACTAAGTAGGTTAAAAATACTGTGTTTACCGCCCGCCGAAATCAAAATCTCTGCAGGTTCGTAGCTGAGTCCATTGTCGCGCTGAAATTTGTTAATGACCGCTTGTTTCAGTTGCGGAATACCGTCGACGGCTGTGTATTTGGTATGGCCAGCATCAATCGCGGCCTTGGCAGCATCCTTCACGAATTGGGGCGTATCAAAATCAGGCTCACCAACGCCTAAGCCAATCACATCATGGCCAGCAGCTTTAAGCTCAGCGGCTTTTTGCGAAACTGCTAGGGTAGGAGAAGGTTGAATAGCATTTACACGATCAGAAAGTTGATATTTCACGCTGGTATCCCTTGCTTCAGAGCCGTTAATAAAATATTGAGGGGAAAAAAGATGCTTTACTATATAGATATTGGCTATTTTTGTCCACGCAAGCAAGCTCTGGTCGGGGTAGATTGAGGATGGTAGTAACCAGCAAATTTGGGTACACTAGGAGCCTTTACGATACCCAAGCAATGGCTAAGTCGCAGTCGTAGCGACAGGTCCAAAACTACAGTCCCGCAGTAATAACTAGCAGTAACAACTAAGAGTATCTTCATGAGCCCAGCAGTGTCGGCAAAATCGTTGCTTCATCGGCCTATTTCTAGCACCCTATGGCAGATGACTTGGCCCGTTATTATTGGCGTACTAACGCTGATTAGCTTTAACGTGGTTGATACTTTTTTTGTCGGTATGCTAGGCACGGATCCGCTCGCTGCGGTTAGTTTCACCTTTCCGGTTACCTTTACCGTGGTGAGCTTGAGTATTGGCTTAGGCATTGGTACCTCGGCGGTGATTGCTCGTAAACGTGGTTCGGGGCGCGAGGAGCATGCGCGTTTTGATGGCACTACGGCACTGACCGTTGCTGCTTTATTGGTCGCTGTCTTAGCTCTGATCGGATGGTTGTTGATGCCAGCCATTTTTGCCCTGCTCGGTGCCCAAGAACGTTTGTTACCCGATATTTATGCCTACATGACACCGTGGTTTATAGGCGCCGTCTGGTTAGTTATCCCGATGGTGGGTAATGCGGTGTTACGCGCGGCTGGCGATACTCGTACGCCCAGCTTGATCATGGCATCAGGTGGCTTACTGAACGCCGTGTTTGATCCTATTCTGATTTTCGGTTGGGGCCCGGTGCCGGCACTAGGAGTGCAAGGTGCGGCGCTTGCGAGTGTGCTGTCCTGGGTTATTGGTAGTGTGCTGGTACTCTGGTATTTACGCTACAAGCAGCTGTTGAGCTTGCGCGCACCTAGTGGCGCCACTTGGCTGCATTCAGCCCGCCAAATTTTGAGCATTGGCTTACCCGCAGCGGGTGCGAACATGCTCACCCCTCTGGCTATGGCGGTACTCACTGCCTTGGTGGCCGTTTATGGTGCTGAAGCGGTCGCGGCGTTTGGGGTTGGCTCGCGGCTAGAATCCTTAGCCAGTGTGGTCATTCTGGCACTATCCATGTCGTTACCACCGCTCATTAGCCAAAACTTTGGCGCTCATGCTTTTGACCGGGTCGGTGCCGCTTACAAAGTGGCAGTGCGAGCCGTATTGATCATTCAATTGTTGATGTACGGCTTGTTGATTGCCCTAGCTCCTATGATTGCAGCGGTCTTTACCAATGACCCTGAAGTGGCTGAACTGATTCGTTTATTCATCTACGTGATGCCGCTTGGCTACGGTGCGCAAGGGGTGATTATTTTAACCAACTCAAGTTTAAATGCTCTGCATTTGCCAATGTCAGCGTTGAGCTTAAGTGTGATCCGTTTGTTCGTGATGTTTGTACCCCTGAGCTGGTTGGGCGGACTCTGGTACGACTTACCCGGCTTATTTGTAGGTGGCGTTATTGCTAATATCGTCACTGGCTTCATGGCTTGGTTTTGGTTTCAACGGGCCTTAGCACAAGAACGCGACAAACAGCAGCACGCGGTAACAGGATAAAACATGGTGAAACGTTTCGAATTAACCTCAGACTATCAACCCGCAGGTGACCAACCCAAAGCTATCGAAGCTCTGGTGGATAATCTGGAAGCTGGCCTGGCTCATCAAACGTTACTTGGGGTTACTGGTTCAGGTAAAACCTTTACCATGGCCAACGTTATCGCCAAGGTGCAGCGACCAACGTTGATTTTGGCCCATAACAAAACTTTGGCGGCGCAATTGTATGGCGAGATGAAAGAGTTCTTTCCTAACAATGCCGTTGAGTATTTCGTGTCTTATTACGATTACTATCAGCCCGAAGCTTATGTGCCGACCACGGATACTTTTATTGAGAAAGATGCCTCGATAAACGAGCATATCGAACAAATGCGGCTGTCTGCCACCAAAGCCCTGATGGAGCGCCGCGACGTGGTGCTAGTGGCTTCGGTATCCTGTATTTATGGTTTGGGCGATCCTGAATCCTACATGAAAATGATGCTGCACTTACGCCGTGGCGATATGATCGATCAGCGTGATATTTTGCGGCGCTTGGCGCAACTGCAATACAAACGCAATGATGCGGCCTTCGAGCGTGGCACTTATCGGGTGCGCGGCGAAGTGATCGATATTTTTCCGGCTGAATCTGAACAATTGGCTATTCGGGTTGAGCTATTCGATGATGAGATCGACCGCATTAGCTTTTTTGAACCCTTAACGGGGCAAGTAACGGAAGCCGACGTGGCGCGAGCTACCGTGTATCCAAAGACTCACTATGTTACCCCGCGCGAAACCATTTTAGCGGCGGTGGAACGCATCAAAGAAGAATTAAAAGAGCGCAAACAGCAACTGTTAGATGCCAATAAATTGGTCGAAGAACAGCGGCTGAGTCAACGTACTCAATACGACATAGAAATGATGCTAGAGCTGGGTTATTGCTCTGGTATTGAAAACTACTCGCGCTATTTGTCTGGGCGTGCGCCCGGCGAGCCGCCACCAACCTTGCTGGATTATTTGCCCGATGATGCGCTGATGATCATTGATGAATCACACGTGACTGTGTCGCAAATCGGTGCCATGTACAAAGGCGACCGTTCGCGCAAAGAAAACCTCGTGAATTATGGGTTTAGATTGCCATCGGCACTGGATAACCGGCCGTTAAAGTTCGATGAGTTTGAGGCCATTGCGCCACAACTAATTTATGTCTCGGCCACGCCAGGTAAATATGAACTAGAAAAGTCAGCCGGTGAAGTGGTAGAGCAGGTGGTACGTCCAACGGGCCTCGTGGATCCGCTCATAGAGATTCGCCCAGTTGCGACTCAAGTGGATGATTTGATGTCAGAAGTTAGAATCCGCGTGGAACGCAATGAGCGCGTGCTAGCCACCACCTTAACCAAGAAGATGGCAGAAGACTTATCGGATTACCTAGATGAACATGGTATTCGTGTTCGCTATCTGCATTCAGATATTGATACTGTGGAGCGTATGGAGATTATTCGCGACCTACGCTTAGGTGAATTTGATGTGCTGGTGGGAATCAACTTGTTACGTGAAGGCTTAGATATGCCTGAAGTAAGCTTAGTGGCGATTCTCGATGCGGATAAAGAAGGCTTTTTGCGCAGTGACCGGTCGTTAATTCAGACCATCGGCCGAGCCGCACGAAACCTCAATGGCCGCGCTATCTTGTATGCGGACAGAATCACAGGTTCGATGCAGCGGGCGATTGACGAAACCGATCGACGCCGGCAAAAACAGCAAGCCTATAACGAAGAACATGGCATCACGCCAAAGGGCTTAAACAAACGCATCACCGATGTGATGGACCTCGGTGGTACGGGTATTCGGGCGCCGCGTAAAGAACAACAGCGGGCTGCAGCTGAGCCACAAGCTAGTTATGATGCGAGCTTGTTCGATCCGAAACTGTTGGTACAGAAAATTGAAGCGGCAGAAAAAGCCATGTATCAAGCGGCTAAAGATCTTGAATTTGAACGAGCGGCAAGCATTAGGGATGAATTAACTCAATTACGTGAACAGCTCAAACGCCTGTAATGAGACGGTCGATATCTTTAATCGGTATTATTAATTAGATAATACCAACCTGATTGCTATTATCTATTCATCAAGCGCTAACCTAAGCGCTCAAACAGATGAGGAGATAGGCATGGCAAAAACAGTATCCTTTGGCGTAATGCACGTAAGTGTGGCCTTTACGCTGGTATGGCTCATGACCGGCGATGTGATGTTGGGTGGGGCAGTGGCAATGATCGAACCTTTAGTGAACACCATTGCTTATTATTTTCATGAAAAATTTTGGTCAAGGCGGCAAGTAGGTGCAACTGCAACTGGGTGATGAGCGCTACATTACGGCAGACGGACAGCTGAAGACACCGTTAAGTTTAACGGTGTTGTTGCTGTTTTTTTTGCGTGGTTACGTGGCTTGGATTTTATCCCTTTCTTTTTTTGAAGACCGCTCGCTCATTCTGCAGTTTTTCTACACCAACACCCACCAGTTTGCGTTGGCTCTAGCGGTAGGGCTGCCTGCGTTGGTGCTCTTTGTGTTAACCACTCAAGTTAAAACCGAGATAGCAGCTTGGGTCAGTAAAGCCTTTCGCTGGGCGCCGCTGTTACTCTGGCTGAGCTGGGTACTGGATGGCATCTTATTACTGAGTTTAATTGGGGCGCGCTGGCCGGCGTTTTCTTGGGTGAAGGCTATGCTATTGTTTGGCTGGCTGATGGGCTGTTGGCTGCTGCTATTTTCGCGGCACTTGAAGCGTTATTTCCAGTTGGTACGCACGGCGCAAGAAGAATAATCACGGCGCCTAAAATCAATGAGCCCATCAGTACAGGTGGCTAACATGCTTATTTAGGTGCTAATTTATTACTAATGATTGAAGTATTCTAGATTAGAGTTTTGCAGAGCTGCAAAAAAATGGTGGATGGTACTGGGTTCGAACCAGTGACCCCCGCCTTGTAAGGGCGGTGCTCTCCCAGCTGAGCTAACCATCCACAGGGAGACAAAGAAAATGAAGAATTTGTGGATGGTACTGGGTTCGAACCAGTGACCCCCGCCTTGTAAGGGCGGTGCTCTCCCAGCTGAGCTAACCATCCACAGGGAGACAGAGAAAATGAAGAATTGGTGGATGGTACTGGGTTCGAACCAGTGACCCCCGCCTTGTAAGGGCGGTGCTCTCCCAGCTGAGCTAACCATCCACAGGGAGACAGAGAAAATGAAGAATTGGTGGATGGTACTGGGTTCGAACCAGTGACCCCCGCCTTGTAAGGGCGGTGCTCTCCCAGCTGAGCTAACCATCCTTTTCTCTGCGTTGCGGGGCGTATTATAGGGGGCTGTGCGATACTGTCAACAAGAAATATGAAATGTTTTGTTCGACTGCTGGCTTTTTCGTCAGTTTGCACAAGTTTACAGCGAATCAGCTTGTGTATGGTGCGTAGCTAGGTTGTTCTTGCTAAACTACAGCCCTTATTGCTCGTTCAAAACGCCATAGTTAGCGGAGATTTAATTGCTTATGACAGTTGTCACTCGATTTGCCCCCAGCCCAACTGGATTCTTACACGTAGGTGGTGCCCGTACCGCACTTTATTCATGGCTCGTAGCTAAAGCTGCTGGCGGTAAGTTTGTGCTGCGTATTGAAGATACGGATCGCGAACGTTCAACCCAACCTGCGATTGATGCCATTTTAGAGGGGATGGAGTGGCTTGGCTTAACTTGGGATGAAGGTCCTTATTATCAAACCAAGCGATTCGATCGTTATGAGCATTACATTGCCCAGTTACTAGCAGAAGATAAAGCTTATAAGTGCTATTGCTCGACTGAACGTTTAGAGCAGATGCGTGAAGAGCAAATGGCGAACGGTGAAAAGCCTCGCTATGATGGCCATTGTCGCGATAACCCAGCCGCTGGTGGTGATTCTTACGTGATCCGCTTCCGTAACCCACAAACGGGTAGCGTTAAGTTTCATGATCACATTCGCGGTCCGATTGAGTTTGCCAACAGTGAACTTGATGATTTGATCATTGCGCGCAGTGACGGTACCCCCACCTACAACTTCTGTGTGGTGATTGATGACTGGGAAATGCAGATCACGCACGTGGTACGCGGTGAAGACCATATCAACAACACCCCACGCCAAATTAATATCTTGCAAGCACTCGGGGCGCCGATTCCTGAGTATGCCCATGTATCCATGATTTTAGGTGATGATGGTAAAAAGCTGTCTAAGCGTCACGGTGCCGTGAGCGTCATGCAATATCGCGATGACGGTTATTTACCTGAAGCTGTGTTGAATTACTTGGTTCGCCTAGGCTGGTCGCACGGCGATCAAGAAATCTTTAGTGTGGCGGAGATGACCGAACTGTTTCGTTTAGACGACGTGAACAAAGCCGCCTCAGCTTTCAATACTGAAAAATTAAACTGGTTAAATCAGCACTACATGAAATCGCTACCGGTAGAGCGGGTTGTTCCCTATTTGCAATGGCACTTTACTGATCAAGCCATTGATGTGAGCAAAGGCCCTGCCTTAGAGCAGTTGTTGCCAGTTATGGCGGACCGGGTTAAAACCCTGAAAGAGCTTGCGGCACAAAGCCGGTATTTTTATGAAGAGTACGAGGCTTTTGATGAGGCTGCAGCGAAAAAACATTTACGCCCGGTGGCACGTGAAGCTCTAGAAGCGGTGCAAGATAGACTAGCAAGTTTAACTGAGTGGAACCCAGCAAGCATTCAGCAAGCGATTCAACAAACCGCCGATGATTTACAAGTTGGTATGGGTAAAGTAGGCATGCCACTGCGGGTGGCAGTGACTGGCTCAGGTAACTCGCCGTCGCTGGATGTGACTCTGGCCATGTTAAGCCAAACCCAAGTGGTAGGACGTATCGCTCGAGCAATTTCGTATATTATGGAGCGCGAACAAGCGCAATAAAGAAGAAAGGGCGCCAGGCGGCGCCTTTTTTTCACCAAATATAAGGATACTTTTATGCTTAAGATTCGTCAGCTGCTGGCTAACAATGCCGCTTGGGCTGAACGCATGTTAAAAGCTAACCCGGACTTTTTTAACCAACTCGTGGCCCAGCAATCGCCAGAATACCTCTGGATAGGCTGTTCGGACAGCCGAGTGCCGGCTAATCAGGTGGTAGGGATGGCGCCGGGTGAATTATTTGTGCACCGTAACGTGGCTAATCAGGTGATTCAAACGGATTTTAACTGCTTATCGGTGGTGCAATATGCCGTTGAAACCTTACAAGTAAAGCATATTTTAGTGGTGGGTCACTACGGCTGTGGCGGGGTTAAAGCTGCCACCGAAAGTTGTAGCCATGGTTTGGTTGATCATTGGTTGTTTGGTATCAAGGATATTTACCGCGAATATCATCAGGAGCTTGAAGCCATCGGTGATAGCCGGGCGCGGTTAGACCGTCTGTGTGAGCTGAACGTCATCGAGCAGGTTCGCAACCTTGCTAAAACCACCATCATTCAACAAGCTTGGGATAGAGGCCAAGAGCTAGCTATTCATGGCTGGGTGTATAGTATTGAAGATGGTTTAGTGCGAGATATGGAAGTTACGGTCCGCGACCGAGCATCGTTAGAGCGTATTTATCATTTTAATGAGTAACTATTAACGAAGAACTATTAACGAAGAACTATTAACCAAGAACCTAGAAGTTCAGGGAGTTGTGTATGGCTGAGTCCAAAGCAGTACTAGCAGCATCAGCAGCAATAAACAGAGGGCATAGCTTTGCCGAAGAGCTGCGTCGTCATTTGCAAGCCGTGCAAGCCGCGAAGCAACAGGATCTCGCCAAGTTAACGGCAACCTCGCCAAGCACCGCAGAGCAAGAACCCGTCATGCAGCAGTTAGGTGATGAACTTGAACAGCTAGGGTATTGGCTGACTGCGCGTTTTACTGAGCTGGTGCGTTTGCTTGAGATCTCTGCTGAATTAAATAAAGCACTGATACTTGAAGATATTTTGGCGCGTATTTATACCTTTTTCAAAGATGTTATTCCCTACGATCGCATTGGTTGTGCGCTGATTGAGGATGATGGTGAGCAGGTTACGGCCTATTGGGCTAAATTCACCTACGAGAATACGCCGCAGATTACCCCAGGCTATTCGGCACCTTTAGCTGGTTCTAGTTTGCAAACCATTATCGATACGGGTAAGCCACGTATTATTAATGACTTAGAAGAGTACTTGGCCGAGCATCCTGAATCAGAATCAACCCGTAAAATAGTCGCCGAGGGCATTCGCTCCAGTTTAACTTGTCCGCTCATCGCCGATGGCCGGCCGGTGGGTTTCCTGTTTTTCTCGAGCACCGAAGCCTACACCTACGATGGTTTGCATCAAGATGTTTTCTTGTACTTAGCTAACCAAGTAGCTCATTTAATTGAAAAAAGTCGCTTGTACCAGCAAATCATGGATCTTAATAAACGCTTAGTGGCTGCTAATCAGCAGTTACAAGATAAGTCCGCACGAGATGCCTTAACCGGAATCTATAATCGTGGAGCCATCATGGAATTCATGCAGCAGCAACTTGGCCAAAGTTCGCGAGGCTCACTGGCTATTTTGATGCTGGATATCGATTTCTTTAAGAAAGTTAATGATACCTACGGCCATTTAGCGGGTGACTTAGTGCTGCGTACCGTGGCTAACACCATTGCCCAATGTATTCGTCCTAACGATCGTATCGGCCGTTATGGCGGCGAAGAATTTGTTGCTGTGCTTACGGATATCACCGAGGCGCAAGCCGCGCACATAGCTGAACGCATTCGTAGTAAGGTCGCTGCGCTCGAGATCCACGCGGATGAGCAACTGATTAAGGTGACTATCAGTAGCGGTGGGGTATGGTTAGCGCCGACCACCAACATGCAACTGAGTGCGGCTTTAGCTACCGCAGATAAACGTTTGTACGCGGCCAAGCGAGCAGGGCGTGATCAGGTGTGTTTTAGTTAATAGTGCTGGTGAATTGCGCGAACTGGCTTATTTTTCAGCAAACAATTCGCTTTTCTAAAAAAAAGGTTGACGCTGGTGCGCAAATTACCCTAGAATTCGCCCCGCTGTCAGGGTACTACAGCAAGCCACAAAATGTGGGGCTATAGCTCAGCTGGGAGAGCGCTTGCATGGCATGCAAGAGGTCAGCGGTTCGATCCCGCTTAGCTCCACCAACTTTTGTGTTAAGCTTAGTACAAGTGAAAACCTGATAGAGATTTGTTCTGGTGCGTCCCCTTCGTCTAGAGGCCTAGGACACCGCCCTTTCACGGCGGTAACAGGGGTTCGACTCCCCTAGGGGACGCCAATAACAGAATAAATCAGCTGCATTAGAACAGCGTCCCCTTCGTCTAGAGGCCTAGGACCCCGCCCTTTCACGGCGGTAACAGGGGTTCGAATCCCCTAGGGGACGCCAATAACAGAATAAATCAGCTGCATTAGAACAGCGTCCCCTTCGTCTAGAGGCCTAGGACACCGCCCTTTCACGGCGGTAACAGGGGTTCGACTCCCCTAGGGGACGCCAATAACAGAATAAATCAGCTGCATTAGAACAGCGTCCCCTGCGTCTAGAGGCCTAGGACACCGCCCTGTCACGGCGGTAACAGGGGTTCGACTCCCCTAGGGGACGCCAATTCTAACGTAGCAAGCAAGTCCGGGGTCCCCTTCGTCTCGAGGCCTAGGACACCGCCCGTTCACGGCGGTAACAGGGGTTCGAATCCCCTAGGGGACGCCAATTCTAACGTAGCAAGCAAGTCCGGGGTCCCCTTCGTCTAGAGGCCTAGGACACCGCCCTTTCACGGCGGTAACAGGGGTTCGAATCCCCTAGGGGACGCCAATATCAGAAGATATCAGCTGCATTAGAACAGCGTCCCCTTCGTCTAGAGGCCGAGGACACCGCCCTTTCACGGCGGTAACAGGGGTTCGAATCCCCTAGGGGACGCCATTTGTTTTTCCTTTCCTAATGCTTTATTCCTTACCCTCAGTCTTAGCTATCGTCACTTGCTCTAACAAAGCTAGCAAATGCGGTTCCATAATATCTGCAATCATCGGCTGTGCCGCACGGTTAGGGTGAATGCCATCGCCTTGCATCAGACTATCGTCACCAATAATTTGCTCCATAAAAAACGGCACTAAGGTTATTTGATGCTGCTCGGCTAGCTGTGGAAAAACCTCAGCAAACATCTCGCTGTAACGTGGGCCATAATTAGGTGGTATCCGCACTTGGCTTAAGGCCACCACAATACCCTGCTGCTGCAGGCGTGCAATAATCTGGGTTAAATTGTCACTAATTGTGTTTGGGGTAAAGCCACGCAGGCCATCGTTACCGCCTAATTCAACAAACACCACCGTAGGCTGATGCCGCTCAATGACGCCATCTAAACGATTCAGTGCACCTTGGGTGGTATCCCCGCTAATACTGGCGTTGACTAGGGTGATCTGAGGCTGCGATTGCTGCCAGCGCTGCTGTAAAATGCCCACCCAAGATTCACTTTGCGCCATCCCATAGCCGGCACTTAAACTGTCCCCTAAAACCACAAGTGAGACATTTGCCGAAACTGGACGTATAACAATAAATAATGCGAGTATTAGTACAAATTTTATAAGGAAGTTTTTCATAGATGCTTATTCAAACCACTCAATTAGAAAAAGAAGTCACCACCAGTGACGGTATTTTACACATTTTGCAGCCAATTAACTTAGAAATTGCCGCAGGTGAGACCGTTGCTATTGTGGGTGCGTCCGGCTCCGGTAAATCCACCTTGCTATCTTTGCTCGCGGGTTTAGACCTCGCAAGTAAGGGCGATGTTCTTATAGATAACGTAAAATTGAGCGATTTGGATGAAGAGCAGCGGGCAAAACTGCGGGCCGACAAGGTTGGTTTTATCTTTCAATCGTTTCTATTGATTCCAAGCTTAACTGCCTTGGAAAACGTGATGTTACCAGCAGAACTAGCAGGAGCTAAGAATGCCCAGCAGCAAGCGCAAGAGCTGCTACGTAAAGTAGGCTTAGCCGATCGCCTCAATCATTATCCTAACCAATTATCTGGTGGTGAACAGCAACGGGTCGCCATTGCGCGCGCGTTTGTGGGAACCCCCAAAATACTTTTTGCCGACGAGCCAACCGGCAACCTAGATAGTGTGACCGGGCAAAAAGTAGAAGATCTGTTGTTTGAAATGAATCAAGAGTCAGGCACCACGTTGGTGATGGTCACTCATGATAATGAGTTAGCCCAACGCTGCCAGCGAGTGTTGACCATGACGGCCGGTAGCCTAGTGCAAACCAAACCAGCAGCAACGCAGCAAGAGGGTGCGACTGATGTGGCATAAAATCAGCTGGCGACTGTTAAAGCAAGAGCTTAAGCGCGGTGAGCTGACCATCATGGCAGCTGCGATTGTGCTGTCGGTAACGGCGGTGTTGGCACTGTCGGTGTTTACTGAGCGCTTGCAAGCCGGATTAATGGCCCGTAGCGCAGAGTTTTTAGCGGCCGATCGGGTGTTAAGTTCACGCCGCGATATCCCACAAGAATGGATTACCAAAGCCGAGCAAGACGGCTTACGTACCGCTGAACGAGTGGTCTTTAATTCGATGGCTTTTGCCGGTGAGCAACTGGCCTTGGTGGATATCAAAGCGGTTGGTGATGGCTATCCCTTGCGGGGCGAATTGCGCGTTGCTGAGCAACCGTACGGTGCTGAACAAGTGGCACAAGGGTTGCCACAGAGTGGCGAAGCTTGGGTCGCCGCAGCGCTGTTTCAAGAACTTGAGCTGGCGATTGGCGATACCATTGAGGTGGGCCGCAGCCAGTTTGTAGTGAGCAAAGTGTTAACCTACGAGCCAGATGTCGGCTTTTCGGTGTTTACCGATAGCCCCAATGTGCTAATTCGTTATCAAGATCTGGCCGCAACTGAGCTTATTCAACCGGGCTCACGGGTGCGCTACAACCAGCTGTTTGCTGGTACTTTAGAGCAGTTAGAGCAATACGAAGCTTGGCTAACCCCACAGCTGAACGAAGATACTCATAACTGGCGTAGCATTGAAGATGGTGATTCGCCTTTGGCGCGCAGTCTGCAGCGGGCCGAGCGGTTTATGCTGTTGGCTAGTTTGCTGGGCGTGGTCTTAGCAGCAACAGCGGTTGCCGTTGCTGCACAGCGTTATTGTCAACGTAACTACGACGTGGTGGCTATCTTTAAAACCTTAGGGGCGAATAAGCGCATCATTCAGCGTATTTTTGTGCTGCACTTGCTGTTGCTTACCTTCATCAGTATCACCCTTGGCTTGGTGTTAGGCTGGCTGATCCAAAGCCAAGTGATTTATTGGGTGAGTCAGCAACTGGGCACAGCATTACCGCAATCGGGTTGGCAGCCGTTTGCCCTAGCTGCGGCAACCGGCCTCGTTAGTGCCGTGATGTTTACCCTGTATCCGCTATTGCGCTTGATTAGCATCCCGCCGTTACGAGTGCTAAATCGTGACCTTACTGGCAACAATGCCGGGCGCTGGCTGCATTGGTTAGCTTCAGGGGGCACCATTTATGCGCTCTTGTTGATTTACAGCCAACAATGGCTGCTCTCGAGTGCGCTCTTTGTTGGTGGTGCCGTAGCCGCGATCATTCTACTCACCGTAAGCCGCTTGTTTATTCGGGTAAGCCGGCAAGCGGGGATGCAAGCGGGTAGTTCTTGGCGCCTAGCAATGGCAGGGTTACAGCGGCGAGCTCAAGCAAACAGCGTACAAATGCTGAGTTTTTCTACCGCCATCATGTTGTTGTTATTGGTGTTAGCCTTGCGAAACGAGCTGCTAGCCGATTGGCAAGCGCAGCTGCCAGACGATGCACCTAATTACTTTGTGATCAACGTGGCCCGAGACGATGTGCAAAACCTGCAACAGCGATTTGCTGAACGGGAGATCGTTGCCAACGACATGTATCCGATTGTGCCGGGCCGGATGACGGCAGTAAATGGGGTACCGGTACGCGATGAAGTTACCAAAGAAGAAGATGGCGATGCGGCTGATACTGCGACCAATAACGCAGAACAACGCGAGGGCTTTGGCCGCGAGTTACAGCTCACATGGCGTGACACGTTGCCACCTAATAATACCTTGGTAGCGGGGCAATGGTGGGGTGACGATGCGCAGCCGCAGGTTTCGATCGAAACTGGCGTCGCCGATAGAATGAACCTGCAAGTTGGTGATGAGCTGGAATTTAACATTGGCGGTAGCGTCTTTACCGTGCCGGTCACCAGCATTCGTGAGGTTAACTGGGGTAGCTTGCAACCCAATTTCTTTATGATCTTTAACACTGCTACTTTGACGGACTTTCCTGCAACCTTTATCTCGAGTTTTTATCTGGAGCCTGAGCGTAAGTCAGAATTGTATGAGTTGTTTAGACCTTTCCCGCAAGTCTCACTCATTGACCTAGATGCCATCATTGGCCAATTGCGCGAAGTGATTGACCAAGTCAGTCTAGCTATCGCCTTTGTCTTGGTGGTGGTGATTATTGCTGGGATTTTAGTGCTGTTAGCGCAGGTACAGGCAAGCTTAGAAGAGCGCGAGAAAGAGCTGGTGATTCTACGCACCTTGGGGGCGTCTGCGAAGTTATTGCGGCAAAGCGTCACCTACGAGTTTGTTATCCTTGGGGCGATTAGTGGGCTAATAGCGACGCTGGCGATGGAGCTCGCACTGTGGATATTGCAAACGCAGGTATTCGATATGCAAGCCAGTATTCATTGGCGCTTCTGGTTGATTGGTCCCGTGGCCGGCGCGGTGGTCGTTGGATGGATGGGGCGTTTAGCCTGTGGCCGACTGATCAAACGTAACACGGCTCAGTTAATCCGCCGCTTAGCGTAAGCTATGGGCGGTTAACGCAGCTTGGATGGGCTCGCCAAATAGACGTGGCCACAACGCTTGTTGTGGCTGCTGAAAAATAGCGAAGTGGCCCAAGCGCTCCACCTCAAATTGGTGAGGGTGGTAGAGAATGCGTTGTTGCGGTGCTTGCCGATAAAAATCGTGCAAATGGTTCACTCGGCTGGGGGCGATCATTTCATCATCGCTAACGGCCAGCGATGTGATAGGAGTGCTGACGTTAGCGTAACTCTGATACAGATCTTCAGCCCCCACCAAGTAATCAGGATGCAAGCACCAGCGCCGCCATTGCTGCATAGCAGCGGCTGGAACATCACCAATGATGCCTAATTTTCGGCCCGGGAAATACCCCACCAGTGGCACTGCTAGTGGCGTCACTAGGCCCCACAGCAGCATGGATTTCCATTTAAAACTGCCGCTCATGGCGCGCCAGTAGCCGCTACCGGTATTGACGCTGATCATATGATGAATCACTTGATGGTTAGGGATCATGCCAAATAACTGGCCACTGATGCTATGCCCCAACCAAAGCTTAGGGTAAGTCGAGAATTCACTGTCGAGATAGCGAACTACGGCTGCGGCATCAAGTTCCGCCCATTCTGAAATGCTACTGTGCAACTGCTGCAGTGGCTGCGGGGTAGAAGCACCAATGCCGAAGTAATCAAAACTCAGCACATGGTAGCCTTGCGCAGCTAACCAAGTACAAAACGGCTGGTAGAACCTTTGTGGTACCGCCATCGCCGGGGCCATCACGATAACCGCCTGTGCCATCGTGCTACTTGGATACCAGTGCGCTTGGATAAAGCGATTGGGCGCAGCTTGCAGTTGCAGCGGCTGCGCAGCTATGGATACCATTAGGGCAGTACTTTCAGATAAGGTTTGACGGTTACCTGCTGGTACACGCCGGCGGCAAGATAAGGATCAGCCTGCGCCCAAGCTTCGGCAGCAGCTAAATCATCAAATTCAGCCACCACCATAGAGCCGGTAAAACCAGCGTCACCAGGGTCAGCACTAGCAATCGCAGGACAGGGCCCAGCCACTAACAGACGGCCCTCTTGTTGTAATTGATGCAACCGTTCTATATGCGCTGGGCGTGTGGCTTTGCGCGCTGCCAGCGAGTTTGGCTTATCTTCAGCCCAAATAACAAACCACATTAGTCAATTTCCTTAGTGTCTTTTTCTCGGTCGGTATGATGTTTAAACATGTAAGCGCCAGAGCCAATACTAAACACCAGGGTAGCGCCCAAAATGCCAAATACCTTAAAGTTAACCCATGCATCTAAGCTCATGGTTTCAATAATATAAAGATTAATTACAGCTAAGCTTAAACTAAAGACAACCCAAGCATAGGTTAATCGTATCCAAGCAAAATGCGGCAATTGAATTTCGCTACCGAGCATGGCCTGTAACGGACTGCGTTTGTTCCACCAAGTACCAATCAGTAAAAACAGGGCAATAGCAATATAAATCACGGTGACTTTGATCTTTACAAACCAGTCATCGTTTAAGAATAAAGTAACACCACCAAACAATAACACCGCCCACATCACAATCCAGTGACGGGTGGTTACCGGTTCGCGTAGCAATTTCATGATCACCACTTGGAGTAGGGTGGCTACCATGAGCGCGGCAGTTGCAAGAAAAATGTCGCCCAATAAGTAAGCGATGAAAAAAATAACAATGGGCAGGTATTCAAGTACTAACAACATGGGTGATTTCCAACGAGACAATTAGCTGAAGTGTGCCAGAAAAGTTTGGTAAGCACCAGATTCTGTCGCTACACTTGAGACCAGTTGCAGTTTGGTTACGTGCTGGGATACCAGAGCAATAACAGTAAGATAACCTAGGGTGAGTAACACGATGATGAAAATTCTAATCACTGGCGGTACCGGCTTAATTGGTTCTGCGCTGATTCCGCAGCTTACAGAAAAGTATCATGTCACCCTGTTAACGCGGCAGCCGCAGCGTGCCATCGAGCGGTTTGGTAAGCAAGTACAGGCCTTAAAAAGCTTGGCTGAAGTGAGCGACATCAGCGATTTCTATGCTGTCATTAACTTACAAGGCGAAGGCATTGCCGATAAGCGCTGGACCGCCAAACAGAAACTACGCCTAGAGCAAAGTCGTTGGGCTGTTACGCGGCAATTATCGGAGCGGATGTTAGCCGCAGCTAATCCGCCGCAAGTATTTATCAGCGGCTCGGCCATTGGCTATTATGGTGCGCAGGGGCGTACCCCCGTCACCGAAGCAACTAAGGTGCAAGCAGATGATTTTGCGCATCATCTTTGTGCCGAGTGGGAGCAACTGGCGTTAGCGGCGGACTCAGATAAAACGCGCGTCTGTGTGCTGCGTACGGGCGTCGTGCTGGCCCCCGCCGGTGGTGCCTTACGGAAAATGTTGCCGCCTTATTTGTTAGGCTTGGGCGGTCCTCTTGGCCACGGCCAACAAGGCTTTTCTTGGATTCATCTTGATGACATGGTGGGCATTATTTTGCATCTACTGGAAACTGCCGACTGTCGTGGCATCTATAACGCCACTGCGCCAACTCCAGTAAGCCAACAAGAGTTTAGTGCTGCGATAGCCAAAACCTTGCGTAAATCACATTTTATGCGGGTGCCAAGCTGGGTACTGAAACTCGCCTTAGGTGAGCTGTCGGAGATGTTATTAACCGGCCAGTTCGTGCTGCCTGAGCGCCTGCAACAGGCCGGTTATCAGTTTCGGTATACGACGGTCGAGCCAGCCCTTAAGGCTTGTTTGTTGCCGCCTTCATCTGACGACTAAAGTCGCGTAACTGGGTGAGCATCAGCTCAGAATCAGCCAGGTTTTGTTCGATGATTTGCACCACGGCGGAGCCGCTAATGGCACCGGCAGCACCTGCAGCTAACGCCGCTTGCACATGCTCGGGTTTAGCAATCCCAAAGCCCAGTAACGGTGGTGCACTGTGGGCTTGCTGCAGGGCCTCGATGACTGCCGTGGTAGGGGTTTGCATGGAGGTTTCAGCCCCAGTAACACCGGCTCTGCTGAGTAAATACACGTAGCCTTCGCTAAGCGCAGCAATGCGTTGTAGCTGGGTGGCGGTGCCATCTGACGGAGCAATAAAAATAGGCGCGATGCCATAGTGTTTAGCTACCGCAGCAAACCGCTCGCCTTCACGGCTTGGCACATCAGCAATCAACACCGAATCTACGCCTGCGTCAGCACAGCGCTGATAAAAGCTAGCTGCACCGTTGCTTTCTACGAGGTTGGCGTACACCAACAATCCTATTGGTAAGTTAGGGTACAGCGCCCGTATTTTTGCCAATAGCGCAAAACACTGTTGCACGCTAACGTTGCTTTGCAGGGCGCGGATATTAGCACGCTGAATGGTGGGGCCATCAGCGACTGGGTCGGAGAAAGGGAGCCCTAACTCAAGGGCATCGGCACCCCCTTCTACGAGGGCCTGGATCAGTGCAAAAGATTGCTCAAGGTTAGGATCGCCGAGGGTCACAAAGGGCACAAAAGCACCTTGCTGGCGCTCAGCTAAATCAGCAAACATGGCTTGATAGCGACTCATGATTATTCTCCTTGAGCGGTAGCTGCAAAAATGCGACGAACGTGATCGATGTCTTTATCACCGCGGCCTGAAAGGTTAATCAGCAACAGTTCTGGAGCATCGGGTTCAGCTGCACGTTTCAGCGCATAAGCGAGCGCATGGGCTGACTCTAGTGCAGGAATAATTCCTTCTTTTTCTGCCAGCAACTTAAAGGCTTCCAGCGCTTCATCGTCGGTTACCGATTCATACCGCGCCCGGCCAATACTTTTTAGATAAGCATGTTGTGGGCCTACGCCAGGATAATCAAGCCCAGCGGAGACCGAATAACTTTCTTCGATTTGGCCTTCGTCGGTTTGCATAATAAAGCTGCGACAACCGTGCAAGATGCCGGGCGCTCCGGCAGCTAAAGTGGCACCATGATGATGAGTATCAATTCCTTTGCCGGCTGGTTCGACTCCTACTAGGGCCACGCCCGGTTCATCAATAAACTCAGCGAACATACCGATAGCGTTAGAGCCACCGCCCACACAGGCAATGACTTCATCAGGTAGGCGACCGGCTTGGGCAATCATTTGTGCCTTGGCTTCGGCGCCAATCATGCGATGAAATTCACGCACAATGGTTGGGAACGGGTGTGGGCCAGCGGCGGTGCCTAAAAGGTAGTGGGTAGTTTGGTAACTGGCCGTCCAGTCGCGCATAGCTTCGTTTACGGCGTCTTTGAGGGTGCCACTACCGCTATCTACAGCCACTACTTTGGCGCCCATCAGTTCCATTCTGAACACATTAGGCTGCTGCCGAGCTACGTCTTTAGCACCCATGTAAATAATACATTCTAGCCCTAACAGAGCGCAGGCGAGGGCGGTGGCGGTACCATGTTGGCCGGCGCCGGTTTCGGCAATAATACGAGTTTTGCCCATGCGCTTGGCGAGCAGAGCTTGGCCAAGTACTTGGTTGGTTTTATGGGCGCCGCCATGCAATAGGTCTTCTCGTTTTAAATAGATTTTGCAGCCATTAGGCGATGTTAGCGGCAGATTGCGGCACAAAGATAAAGGCGTAGGACGACCCAAGTAGTTCTTGAGGAGGTCACTAAATTCCGCTTGAAAAGCCGGATCTTGTTGTGCTTCTAAAAAGGCTTGCTCTAGCTGATCTAACGCCGGCAATAAAATCTCGGGGACAAATTGCCCCCCAAAATCACCAAAATAAGGCGACAAAGTTTCCGCTGAGGTACGACTAGTCATGAGTGACTCCTTGCTGAATACGACCATAACCCCGTAATTGGGTCATGACTTGATTAATAAGGGCAGGGTCTTTGTGTGCTTTATAGAGTTCAACCCCAGAGTTAATATCACAGCGCGCTAGCCCAGTGGCTAAGGCAGCGCTTACATTGCTTGCGTTCAGCCCCCCAGCTATCATGCACTGCTGGCGCTGAGCCGGTGTTAAGTGAGCTAATAACGACCAATCAAAAGGTTCGCCGCTACCACCGTATCTGTTATCTAGTAAAAACGTATCTACTTCTAAATCAGGCAGTAACAAGGGTTCGTCTACCGCAACCGCCTTCCAGATCTGCACGTTGCGCGGAATCGCCTTGCGTAATTGGCTAATGTAATCAAAGTCTTCTTGGCCATGCAGCTGAACTGCATGTAAGTTCAGCTGCTGGGTAAGCTCAGCCACCTCGTGCAGCGGTTGGTCGGCAAATACGCCCACGTAGGCAAGCAATGGAGCTGCTGCAATCACGGCTTGCGCCTGAGCTAAATCAACACAACGAGGCGAGTGCTTCACGAAGATCAAGCCACCAAATGCGGCTCCAGCGGCATGGGCACAGAGGCTATCTTCGGGGCGCTGCAAACCACAGATTTTGTGTTCGCCGTAAACTAATTCACGGCAGGCTTGGTCGACATTCGCTTGTGCCGCCAATGCACTGCCCACTAAGAAGCCATCCACCACACCAGCTGCTGCTCGCACTTGTTGATTCGTATGATAACCAGACTCGGCGACCACCAATACGCCTGGAGGAATCTGCTGGCTCAGTTCCAAACTGGTGTCAGTATCAATCTTTAAGGTGTGCAAATCACGGTTATTGATCCCAATAATCTTCGCTTTTAAGTTAATTGCCCGCGTTAATTCAGCTTGGTTGGCGACCTCGGTGAGCACATCCAACTGATATTTGGCGGCCAGCTCAGCCAAAACTTGGTACTGCTGATCGTCTAAAATCGACAGCATCAACAAAATCGCATCAGCACCAAAATATCGGGCTAGCAACACTTGCAAAGGATCAATAATGAAATCTTTGCATAGTACGGGTTTATCAACGGCTTGGCTGACCGCGGCCAAATAAGCATAACTACCTTGAAAATAGTTCGGCTCAGTTAACACCGAGATAGCGTCCGCATAACGAGCGTAAGTTTGGGCCAAGCTGACGGGATTAAAATCAGGTCGAATCAACCCCTTGCTGGGCGATGCGCGCTTACATTCTAAAATAAAACTGGATCGCGGTTGCGCTAAAGCGGCAGCCAAACTGCGGCTACTGGGCTGCAATTGCGCTTGCAGTTGCTCGGCCTGATAGTGCTGGCTTAATTGCTCGAGTTCAGCTCGGCGGCTAGCCACGATTTCTTGCAGCACACTAGGAATACTCACGATTAAACTCCTGTAGCTTGTGTAAATGGGCAAGGGCTTTGCCGCTAGCTAAATGCTCGAGTGCCGCTGCACAGCCGGCGGCGATGGTTTCAGTTACGCCGCTGAGGTAGAGCATCCCGGCTACGGCTACGGCTACTGCGTCAAGCTGAGCTTGGCTAGCTTGGCCTTGCAACACACGTTGCAGCAATTGGGCGTTGAAGTCGGCATCGCCACCGCGTAAGGCACTGATTGGGGCCGTTTGTACGCCTAATTGTTGGGGCGTAAGTTGATACTCAGTGAGTTCGCCATCGCGCAACTCCACCACATGGGTGTTGGCATGAATTGCTATCTCATCTAAGCCTGAACCATGCACCACCATAGCTCGTTTACAGCCTAACATACGCAAGGTTTCTGCCATCGGTTTACACCAACTAGGATCATAAACGCCGAGCAACTGGGCATCGGGTTGGGCTGGATTCACCAGCGGCCCAAGAAGGTTAAACAAGGTACGAGTTTTTAAAGTTTGTCGGCTCGGCATGGCATAGCGAATACCAGGGTGATAGTGGGGCGCAAACAAGAAACAAAAATTAAAGCGATCCAGCTGTGCCGCTGCCACTTCAGGATCTTGGGTAACGGATAAACCCAAACTTTCTAGCACATCAGCAGAACCAGAGCGTGACGACACGCTGCGGTTTCCATGTTTGGCTACGGTCAGGCCCATGCTTGCGGCTACTAGGGCGGCAGTGGTAGAAATGTTCATGGTGTTACTGCCATCACCGCCGGTACCACAGCTATCTATCACCACTCGCTGGGGGCGTTGAAAAGGCTTGGCAGCGCGCCGCAGCGCTTGCGCAGCACCTGCCATTTCGCTGGGTTGCTCACCGCGCATTTTCATCGCCACTAAGGCTGCGGTGATTTGAATATCGTTCAGCTCACCTTTTACTAAGTGGTCGAACAGCCGCTCGGCAGCATCGACGGATAAAGCTTTACCGGCCATTAAATCGGTTATTGCTTGCATGGTAGACTCCCGTATTGAGCAAATAAATACGCCACACTCTGCGCCAGTAAACGAGTTCCGTGACTAGTTAAAATAGATTCTGGGTGAAATTGAAAACCCAAGGCATAGTAATCCTTAAAGTAGGCTGCCATCGGAATAGCACCGGTGGTGGCAAGCACCGCAATACTTTGCGGTAACTTAAAGCCACACAAGGAGTGATATCTAGCCACTCCTAAAGGACTTTCTAAGCCATCAAAAATAGGATGAGATTGGCAATCAATCAGCGCCTTTTTGCCATGTACCGTTTCACCGCAGCGGTCAATCTCACCGCCAGCTGCGTGAATTAGGGCTTGAAAGCCAAGGCAAATACCCAGCATCGGATACTGCCCACGACAGGCTTCAATCACCTCTAGCAGATGGCCTGCTTGGGCTGGATGGCCCGGGCCCGGCGACAAACACAGCAATTGTCGCCCGGGGTAATCAGCTAGGGCTGCAATGAATTGCTCTAGGGGCACATTATTACGATAAATCATCAGGGGATAACCTAATTGCCGCAGTTCATCCACCAAGTTGTAGGTAAAAGAATCAAAGTTATCTAATAACACGATTCTATCTGGGGCCGAGTTAGCGGCATCAGTGTTGATGTTCATGTTCGCACTCATAAAGAACCTCCGCTGCCAAAACCTTGTTGGTTGGCCTGTTGAATCGCTTCTAATACAGCTCGGGCTTTACCTTCGGTTTCATTCACTTCGGCGAGGGGCTGTGAGTCATGAACCACACCGGCCCCAGCTTGTACCACGGCATAACCTTGGCTAACAAAAGCAGAGCGAATAACAATACAAGTATCCATGTCGCCATTGCCGGATAGGTAGCCCACGGCACCGCCATAGCTGCCGCGGCGCTGCTGTTCTACTTGACGGATAATGGTGGCGGCATTGATTTTTGGCGCACCCACTAAGGTTCCCATATTCATACAGGCACGGTAGGCATGCAGCGCATCAAGATCATCAGCCAACTGCGCCACCACCCGTGAGACCAAGTGCATCACGTGGGAATAACGATCCACCTGCAATAGGTTAGCCACGTAACGGGTGCCAGGCTTAGCAATACGAGCTAAGTCGTTGCGGGCTAAATCAACCAGCATCATGTGCTCGGCGAGTTCTTTTTGATCCAGCCGCAACTCTAGCTCGAGGCGACTATCTAAATCTGCCGCGATGCTGCCATCAGCATGCTTGCCTCGGGGGCGGGTACCAGCGATTGGATACAGCTCAACTTGGTTGGTAGCTGCGGTATATTTAAGTGCTGATTCTGGCGAAGCGCCGAATAATTCAAATTCTGGGGTGCGTAAAAAGAACATGTAAGGCGAGGGGTTAGCCGCTTTTAGCTGCTGATAGGCAGCTAAACTATCGCGACACTCAATGCGAAACTGTCTTGAAGGCACCACCTGAAAAATATCCCCCGCCAAGATCCGTTCTTGCATCTGTTGCACTATCTGCATAAAAACGTCACGGCTAGGCTCTGCTTGCACTTCAGCAGTGCTGGCAGCAGGGGCTGGGGCGGTTGGTTTGACTGGGCTAGGAAGCTGACACAGGGCCGCTACCCGACCGGCTTGATGAGCCAACTGCTGATAATATTCAGCACTGTTCGGGCCGCTTAGCAAACCTGCAATGAGTTCCGTGGTTTGACTCTGATGATCAATCACCAACAGGGTTTCTGCGAGATAAAACTGATAGTCCGGACAGCTGTTGGCCGCCATCGGCACCTCGGGTAATTGCTCAAAACTCGCCACGTAGTCGTAACCAAACACGCCACCGATGAAAATGGCGAGTGGATGGGCATCACCGGCTTGCTGCAATTGTTGCTGGACGATTCGCAGTGGCTCAATATTAGAAACGGCACGTAAGCGCGAGTCTTCATCGCTGGTGCTATCCAGCTCAGCGAATAAGCATACCAACTGGGTGAGTTGGCCTTGCGCATTGCGCTCGGTGGTTAAGCTGCACAAAGGTGTCAGTTGTTCTTCTAACCAAGGTAAGAGCGACTCGCCGTTAGCCGTGAGTGCGGTGATGGTGACTTGATTGCCAGCGCAGGTAAATTGCACCGAAGCGCTTACCATCAGCAAACTTTTGAGGTGCTGGCGCGATTGAATTTCAGCAGAATCAAGCAACAACGAATGCGGCTGATCGGCGCACACGCGCTGATACACAGCAAGCGTATCCGCTTGATAGGGTAGCTTGATGCGCAAACTACTGAGGGTTCCAAAAGATTCGATAATGTTCACAAAGACCTACTTGTTAGCTAAGTTGTATAACTTTTTGTATGGTTTTTAGTTTGATTTTCAGCCACAAAAAAACCCGCTCCAGGAGCGGGTTTTTTGAATCTAACTACGTGAGAGACACGCACAGACACACCACCCGCTATATCGGGAGATGCCACCACCAGTTGAATGCTTGAACTGCGATTGGGTTTGTCATGTGTTTGCCTTACGCTTTTTTTTACTGTGTAACTATTTGACAGTGTTAACTTGTATACAGGAACTTACCTTGAATTAGATCACATGTCAACGCACATTATGTTTCATGATACGTGCTTTTTGACGCTGCCAATCACGTTCTTTAATGGTGTCGCGTTTGTCGTGTGATTTTTTACCCTTAGCTAGGTAAATCTCTAACTTCACTAAATGCCGCTTCCAATACATGGCGGTTGCCACAATGGAGTAGCCATCACGCTCGCTAGCGCCAATCAATTTATCTAACTCGCGTTTTTTCAACAGTAGTTTGCGGGTGCGCTCTGGGTCGCATACCACGTGGGTTGAAGCTGAAATCAGCGGTTGGATCTGGGCGCCTAATAAATAGGCCTCACCATTTTTGATGATCACGTAAGTATCGGCAATGTTCACCTTACCTTCGCGGATGCTTTTGATTTCCCAGCCTTGCAAGGCGATACCTGCCTCAAACTTATCTTCGAGGAAGTATTCGTGACGGGCCTTTTTGTTCAGGGCTATAGTGCCTGAATTGACTTGTTTTTTAGCTTTGCTCATGTCAGTTATTATACCCATGCCTTGGTAAAATCATACGTTTTTATTGTCTTGTCGAAGGAATCAACAATTGTCATTGGGGAGATGATTCATGGCTTAAATTGCGCTATCATGCGCAGCATTTTACAGCTGTAACGCTTAGGCGTAAATCAGAGGATAAGAAAACCTATGCCAACAATCGAACGCAGCGCATTAGTGCCGTATAGTGACGAACAAATGTATGCGTTAGTCGACGACATTGATAGTTATCCGCAATTTGTGCCGGGTTGTCGAGCTGCGGCTATTTTAGAGCAATCTGCCGAGATGAAAGTGGCACGTCTAGAAATCAGCAAAGCGGGTATCAGTAAGTCTTTTACCACGCGCAACAGCCTGCATCCGTTTAGCCAAATCGGGATGGAACTGGTTGATGGTCCGTTTGAGTATTTGCGCGGTGGTTGGAGCTTTCATCGGTTAGATGAAAACGCCTGTAAAATAGTATTACGGTTAGAATTTGAATTTGCTAATCGCTTGTTAGGTATGGCCTTTGGCAAAATTTTCAATGAGCTACAAAGCCGCATGGTGGACGCCTTTGTACAGCGTGCGCAACAAGTGTATGGAGTGAATCGTGGCTGAAGCAATGCAATCGGCAGCAGCAGCGGCTGAACCTGTGCAGCCTGAACTTATACAAATAGAAGTGGCTTACGCGACTCCGGCTCAGCAACAAATTGTCAAGCTTAGAGTGGCGGCGGAAACCCCAGTTCAGCAAGCCATTGAACAGTCGGGTATCCTGCAATACTTTCCTGAGATAGATCTTAGTCAGCAAAAAGTGGGTATTTGGAGTAAGGCGGTTAAATTAGACCAGCAGGTGCGCGATGGCGACCGCATCGAAATTTATCGACCCCTCATCGCAGATCCGAAAGCCGTGCGCCGTCGCCGCGCTGATCAAGCGAAAGATGAAGGGCGTGCCGATCCTGTTACTGGCGGGCGTAAGCGCGAACGTGCGGCAACTGAGAGCGAATAAAGCGTGACAATAACCTTATATTTGATGCGTCATGGTGATGCGGTACCAGCTCAAGCCTTGCAAGCGGATGCCATTCGTCCGCTCAGCCCGTTGGGCGAAGAAGAAGTGCTAGCGGCAGCTACTTGGCTGCAGCAGTACCTTGCTGAACAAGGCCAGTCAGGCCTAGATTGGCTGCTGGTGAGTCCTTATATTCGGGCCCAACAAACCGCCACCATAGTAGCGCAGACAACCACCGCCAAAGTACGTGACATCAGTCATGACATTACTCCAGCTGGTGATGCCGATATGTTCGCGGAGTGGTTGTGGGTTAAGTTAGCGGCCATGGCAAGCACTTCGGCTCAGGTGATGGTGGTGTCTCACATGCCCTTTATCAGTTATTTGGTGGCGGCCCTGGATCAAGCCACACCGCCACTCATTTTCCCAACTGCTGGCATAGCAGAGCTGCAGGTGGATATTGCCAAACGCAAGATCAGCTTTGTGCGGATGATTGCGGCAACTCCAGCAGAATAAGCAGTGCAGCATCGCCACCCCATTGCTTTGGTGCTTGGTGAAAGGCCTTGACGGCAGGGTGCTGAACCAACCAATGGGGCAGGTTTTCTTTTAAAATACCTTGGCCATGGCCACTCATAATGGCACAGCAGTCTATCTGCTGTTTTTGGCATGCGTATAACAAGGCAGCAATTTCCTGTTTGGCTACAGCTTGGGTTAAGCCATGCAAATCAAGAAACAGTTCCGGCGCAAAATCTCCCCGCCGTAATTGCTTTAACACATGGCTAGCTGTGCCCGGTGCCAGATAGCGTATGGCTCCTTCAGCAAAGTGCGCGCGATAGGTATCAGAGAAAAAGAATTCCGCCTGTTGTTGCTTCGTTTGCTGTGCCGCAGAAAGTTCCGGGCGCCGCCTACGTAACCGTTTAGGCGTAACGCTAGCAGGCTGATGCGAATCATCCACAATACGTTTATCCACCTTCACTAAATCAGCAAAAGATGAAGTCTCGGCAAGGTCAGGTGCTGGCTTGTTTGGGTCTTTAGTCATGCGGTTTAGGTTCAGCTTATGTTCGGCTTCTGTTCGGCATAGGTTCGGTCATAGGTTCCGCATAGGTTAGTGCGAAATGAGCAAGTTTAGGGTATCTTATAGCCTATTGGGGAACAACCAACAATTATCTGGAGAATGGATTGAGCGCATTTACTACAACGACCATGTTAGACGCTTTGCGTTGGGCTGTGTCTGCGATGCAGCAGGCCGATGTTTATTTTGGTCATGGCACCGATAACGCCCACAGTGAAGCTCAACTCATGTTGGCTCATGTCACGCATTTACAATTTCAACAGCTCAATGGCTTTTTATCCGCTCATCTGACAGCTGCAGAATGGCAGCAGTTCAGTGACCTGGTCAACGAGCGAATCAGCACCCGTAAGCCAGCGGCCTACTTGGTAGGGCAGGCATGGTTTGCGGGGCTTCCCTTTGTGGTTGACGAGCGGGTGCTGGTGCCACGTTCACCGATTGCTGAGCTGATTGAACAGCAATTTGCAACTTGGTTGACGCAACCACCTCAACGCATCTTAGATTTATGTACCGGCAGTGGCTGTATTGCCATCGCTTGTGCCTATGCCTTTGCAGACGCTGAAGTAGACGCGCTGGATATTTCATTAGAGGCATTGGCGGTAGCGGAAGAAAATATTGCCATGCATGAGCTAGAGCAACGGGTGTTTCCGATCCAATCCAATTTATACGATGCTATTCCTAAGCAGCGCTATGATCTTATCGTGACCAATCCGCCTTATGTGGATGCGGACGATATGGAAGACCTCCCCGAGGAGTTTCATCATGAGCCAGAGCTTGGTTTAGCGGCAGGTGAAGATGGCCTCGATTTAGTTCGCACGATTTTACGTGAAGCGCCAGACCACCTAACCGAGCAAGGTCTGCTGGTATGTGAGGTGGGCAACTCTTGGGTGGCATTAGCCCAAGAATTTCCTGAAGTGCCATTTGAGTGGATTGAATTTGAACGCGGTGGCGATGGGGTCTTTGTGCTGCGCTACGCCGATTTAGTGGCTTGTCGCGATCTTTTTTAGTACTACCTAGCATAAATAACAGAAGCATTCGGTAATAGAGGATTTATGGCTGCTAATACTTGGGGCGAATTATTTCGAGTCACCACCTTTGGTGAAAGCCATGGGCCCGCAATTGGTGCGATTATTGATGGCTGTCCGCCAGGATTAGCCCTTAGCGAAGCCGATATTCAGCCTTTTTTGGATAAACGTCGGCCTGGCCAAAGTCGTTATACCACCGCGCGTCGAGAAGCTGATCAGGTGCAAATTCTATCAGGGGTGTTTGAGGGGCGAACCACAGGTACGCCCATCGGATTACTGATTCATAATACCGATCAGCGTAGCCAAGATTATGGCTCTATTAAAGACCAATTTCGGCCCGGCCACGCAGATTATACCTATGCGCACAAATACGGTGAGCGTGATTATCGCGGTGGCGGTCGTTCGTCCGCGCGTGAAACTGCTATGCGCGTTGCAGCTGGTGCCGTGGCGCAACTTTATTTGGCCCAGCGGTTAGGGATCACGTTCCGAGCAGCGGTAACCCAAATAGGCCCTCACCATGCCGACCCAACGGCGGCCAGTTTCGATTGGCAGCGGGTGCCCAACAGCCCCTTGTTCTGTGGTGATAGCGATTGTGAAGCCGCTGCCGCTGAGTACCTCAAACAATTACTGAAAGAGGGCGATTCGGTTGGGGCGCGGGTTAGATTAGAAGTACTAGGCGTTCCGGTAGGCTTAGGTGAGCCCGTGTTTGATCGCTTGGATGCTGATTTAGCCAAGGCATTGATGAGTATTAATGCCGTAAAAGCGGTCAGTATTGGTGATGGCTTTGCTGTGGCAGCACAACGCGGCAGTGAACACCGCGATGCGTTAACCCCCGCGGGCTTTAGCAGCAATCATGCGGGCGGTGTGCTAGGTGGCATTGCAACCGGTCAACCCTTGATTGCCGACGTAGCTTTTAAGCCAACCTCGAGTATTACCCAACCGGGTAGCACCATAGATAAAAACGGCAACGCTTGTGAGATAGTCACTCGTGGTCGCCACGACCCTTGCGTTGGTATTCGCGGGGTGCCAGTGGTTGAAGCAATGGCCGCCTTGGTGATCATGGACCATTGGTTACGCCATCGTGCTCAAAATGCTGATGTAAAACATAGTTTACCAACGATCGGTTGAGCATGAGTGGTAGATGATGACACTAGCACAAAGGGCCAACGAGCCCGATTATCTGGCACTTATTGACGTCTTTGAAGCGTGTTTTTTTGACAGCTATCGAACCCGTTTGGTAGCAGGTACCGACGAACCATATTATCAGCCAGGCGCGGACGGTGAGCCGCATCAAATCGTGTTCGCTCATGGTTTCTTTAGTTCGGCACTGCACGAGATAGCGCATTGGTGCATTGCCGGTGAAGCCCGTCGCCAGCAATTTGATTACGGCTATTGGTACGAACCCGATGGTCGCACCCCAGAGCAGCAGCGCTTGTTTGAGCAAGTCGAAGTAAAACCGCAAGCCATTGAATGGCTGTTCTGTGTCTGCTCGGGGCGTAAATTTCAGGTGAGTGTGGATAATTTAAACGCACTCGAAAGCGGCGCTGAGATAGACCGCAATGCTTTTACCGAGAACGTTCGGGCTCAGTTTAATGCCTACGTGGCAAACGGCTGGCCGCAGCGAGCTGCACAGTTTGCGGCCGCCCTTGCTAACCATTATGGCCAACCTTGGCCGGTTCAAGCTCAGCCTGCAGTGGTTGCTAAGCATAACTAAGGAGACCTGTTGTAACTCATGACCTCAAGTAATGTGATTCGTATTGGCTTGATTATCAATCCACTGGCAGGTTTAGGCGGCAGTGTCGCACTCAAAGGCAGTGATGGTGCTGCAACCGCCGCGCAAGCATTGGCCTTAGGGGCTCAGCCACAAGCCCAGCACCGTACCATGCAGGCATTGAAGCAATTAGGAGCTTGGTCTGAGCAAGTGCAATTCTATTGTGGTAGTGACGAACTCGGCGAACAGGTTTTGCAGCAACTGGGCTTGCCTCATCAAGTGGTTTACCACCCGAGTACGCAGCCTTCTACTGCCGCTGATACGCAAGCTATGGCACGTATGTTTGCGACTGAACAGCCGGTAGATTTGTTGTTGTTTGCCGGAGGCGATGGCACGGCTCGCGATATTTGTGCAGTGTATCCAGATGATCGCCCGGTGTTAGGAATTCCTGCAGGAGTAAAAATTCACTCCGGTGTGTATGCTATTAGCCCAGCTGCCGCAGGTAAAGTTCTACAGAAACTGGTGAGTGGTGAGTTAACGTCGGTAACCCGCGCCGATGTCATGGATATTGATGAAGAAGCCTTTCGCGCTGGTACGGTGCGAGCCAAGCGTTACGGCGAAATGATGGTGCCAGCTGAGTTACAATACATCCAAGCGGTAAAAATGGGCGGTAAAGAAAGCGACGAATTGGTGCTTGCTGATATTGCTGCTGATGTCATTGAGAGCATGGAAGATGACACCCTCTACATTATGGGCTCAGGCTCCACTGTAGCCGCAGTGATGGAAGAGTTAGGATTAGCAAATACCTTGCTCGGCGTGGATGTGATTGCTGCTGGTCAATTGTTAGCACAAGATGTGACCGCCAAACAGTTAGAAGCGCTCGTCACCGCGCATGCTGGGCCGGTGAAGCTAGTCATTACCGTTATTGGTGGACAAGGGCATATTTTGGGTCGTGGTAATCAGCAACTTAGCCCAGCTGTGATTCGTCACGTGGGGGTTGAGAATATGATTGTGGTGGCAACTAAGCGCAAATTGCAGCAACTAAACGGCCGCCCGCTGTTGGTAGATACGGGCGACCCGGAGTTAGATCAAGAGTTAACGGGCTTGCAAACCGTCACCTGCGGCTATCATGACCAAGTGTTGGTACGTATCGCCGGGGTTTAATCGTAATTAATACTGAGATTTAGGTAATCTTACAACCAAGCCATCGAGTTCTTCGGTGATTTTAATCTGACAGCTTAAGCGGCTATGTTCGTTAGGCTCGATGGCCATATCTAGCATATCTTCTTCTCGCTCTGATGGCGGTGGAATAAGTGCTTGCCACTGTGGATCTATGTAACAATGGCAAGTTGCGCAGCTCATCACGCCGCCACACTCACCAAGAATTCCATCAATCATATTATCCACAGCACCTTGCATGAGGTTTTCGCCCACCGCAATATCTGCATCAAATTGGTTCTCTTGTGCATCAATAAAAATAACACGAGGCATAAAACAAGTGACTCCATAAACTTAAAAAATAGCTGCTAATGAGCGCAAGGTTACCATAGTTTTAGGTAGCTTGCGGACAGAAATCCGCTAAAATGGGCGCTATATTTTGCAAATAAAGGGATAAAAACGATGGTCGGCCACACTAATAGAGAATTTTTTGTATCGTGGGAAGAACTCCACCGTGCCACTAAAGAACTAGCCAGACGCCAGTTACCGGCAGAGCAGTGGCAAGGCATCATTGCAGTGTCTAGAGGTGGCTTAGTGCCAGCGGCTATTCTGGCGCGCGAGCTGAATATCCGTGTGGTAGATTCAGTTTGTGTTAGCTCGTACGATCATACCAGTCAACGCAGCGACATTAGTTTGCTCAAAGATGTGAACGCCACCACGGATGGCGAGGGCTTTCTTGTCATCGATGACTTAGTAGATACCGGCAATACCCTGAAGTTCTTACGAACGCGCTTTCCGAAAGCGAAATTTATCACCGTTTATGCAAAGCCGGCGGGTATGGATTTAGTCGATGACTTTGTGGCAAAACTTGAACAAGAAACCTGGATTCATTTTCCGTGGGATATGCATTTACATTACGTTGAACCGCTGGCCGGCAAAGAAAGTTAGACGCACAATAGCATTGACGTGATAAATGCGAATCATTATCATTACCTCAAATTTTTTACTTGAGGTAGGATAATTCATGCGACTAGCACTTGTAACTCTAGCAATCACATCTGTTTTAGCTGGGACAACCACGTCCACACAAGCACAAGATCTTGCAGCTCAAGAAGTGATACAGGTTTCTGCAACTCGTACCGCACAACCCGCCAGTAGTATTGCTGCAACGGTTACTGTGATTGATGGCGAGGATATTCGCGAACAACTAGCAGTTGCTGATTCATTATCAGATGTACTAGGTAACTTAGTTCCTGCTTTTTCGCCATCACGCCAAAAGTTAACAAGTGCTGGAGAAACACTGCGTGGGCGTGAGCCACTATACCTCATTGACGGTGTGCCGCAATCAAATCCATTGCGAAATGGCTCAAGAGCAAGCTACACCATCGATCCGCTGATGATTGAACGGGTTGAGATTATCCATGGTGCTAGTGCTATCCAAGGGATGGGGGCTAGCGGTGGTATCATCAATATTGTGACTAAATCAGCAACAAATGGTTCGGACCAAGAGTTTGTTGCTGGTTTAACCACATCACCCGACGAATTTAGCGATGGTCTAAGCTATCGCGCCGGGTACCTAACCCGCCATGTCGCAGATGATTGGCAGGTGGTTGCAGGCGTACAGTTGCGTAGCACCGGCATGTACCTGGACGGCAATGGACAATTCATTGGTACTGATGTAACCCAAGGCGATACGCAAGACTCAGAAAGCTTTGATGTGTTCACTAAAGTAGGTTACCGCATCGATGACCAGCAGCATTTAGAATTGATGGTTAATCATTTTAATTTACAAGGCAATGGTGACTTTTCGCCGGTGAACGGTGATCGTACCGAAGGGCTAGCTGCTGTCTCAGTGAAGCAACCAAGTGAAGGTGATCCAGCTGAGAACAAGGTCACTACAGCCACGTTAACCTACAAAAATAAATCTGTGTTAGGTGCCGATTTAAACTGGCAAGTATTCCTACAAGACTTCTCTGCGTTATACGGTGGTGGTCGCTACGGTACCTTCCAAGATCCTGCCTATGGTGATGATATTTTCGATCAGTCACGTAATGATTCGAATAAGTTTGGTTCACGTTTAACTATGAACTGGAGTGCCGGTGCCATTGTACCCATAGATGTAAGTGCAGGTCTTGATTATTTAAACGATAAAACCTTTCAGGAACTCGCGCAGACGGGGCGTAAATGGGTACCAGAAACTGCATTTGTGAACTGGGCACCTTTTGCACAGCTGCGCTATCAACAAAACGGGCTAACGATAAGTGGTGGCTTGAGATACGAGTATGGCAAGCTAAAAGTAGATGATTTCACCACCTTATATGCCTACAACAGCAGTTTTGTTAAAGGGGGGCAGCCATCTTTTAACGAGTTACTTCCTAACCTCGGTGTGGTGTATGAGTTCAATGACTCTCTACGAGTGTTTGCGAGCTATTCTGAAGGCTTTAGCATGCCAGACGTGGGTCGCGTGTTGCGCGGTATTGATACGCCCAACTTAAGTGTTGATAGCTTTTTGGATTTGCAGCCGGTTATTGCAGATAACCGTGAAGTAGGGATTGAGTTTCGCGGTCAAGATCTTCGTGCAAGTTTGAGTTATTTTACCTCTGAGTCAGATTTAGGAGCACGTTTGCAACCGAATGCGGATGGTATTTTTTCTGTGGCCCGCGAGCGTACTGAAATTGATGGTATCGAGTTCTCAGCAAGCTATGCCTTATCAAACGCCGCTAGCTTTGATTTGAACTACGCTGATACCGATGGCAAATACGACAGTGATGCAGACAATGTCGTTGATACCAAGTTAGGCGGACGTAATATCGCACCTCGGCGTTTAAATCTAAGCTGGAAGCACCAGTGGAGCGATCTAATCAATACCCGTTTGCAGTTAAATACGTTGTTTGATCGTGATATTTATTCAGGAGCTCAGGCAATCAATAACTTTGATGGCTACCAAACGATTGATCTACAAATGAATTATGATACTCCAGAATATGGCCTCTTTACGTTGGGTATTGAGAATTTACTGGATGAATTCTATCTAACTTATTACGCACAAACAGCAGGTGCAGATGCAACCAACTTTGCTGGTCGTGGCCGTACAGTGAGTGTCAATTGGTTCTATCAATTCTAATTAAGCTGCATCGCTGGCTTGGGTTATTCTTTGGTTTATGGTTGGTACTCGTCGCGCTGACGGGTACCTTACTGTTGTACAAAGTAGAGCTGCTGCAGTGGACTTACCCACAACTCAAGCTACAGCAAATACCAACACAAGCGACTGCAGCCGAGGTCTTTGATCGTTATCAAGAGGGGTATGCTTACCTGCCGCGTGATGCCAATCCGTGGCTTGAAATTGTCATGCCAAACGGGGTTCGGCATTATTACAATGACCAAGGTGAGCACATCTTAGCACGCCCCTATTTAGGTGATTGGATTAGCGTGATGGTAGAGTTCCATCACCATTTGCTCTTGCATGATCTGGGCAAAGATTTGCTCGGCTACCTGGGAATAGCAGGGCTCATATTACTCATAACCGGACTTATTCGTTGGTGGCCACGTCATTGGTCCCGACGATTATTAAGTGTGCGCTGGGTATGGCCGTGGCAACGAGGCTTTGCCGCAACCTTGTTTCAGCTTCATAAGGTGGTTGGTAGCCTACTTTTTTTGCCTTTGTTGGTAGGCATACTGACCGGTACGGCCATCATGTATGCTGCTGCCGTCAGTTCTGGTTTAACAGCCTTGTGGCCTAACCAGCAGCAACAACCGATAACAGCAGACCAATGGCGCACAGTTGCAGCTGCGCACAGCTGGCAACAGCGCTTTGAGCGTGCACAACAATTACTGCCAGAGCATCAACCGCAATTGGTGTCTTTATCGAATCTTAGTATGAGGCTTACATTTCCTGGTGAATGGCATCCAAACGGCCGTAGTCACGTGCAATTTGATGCGAAGACAGGGGCAGTGACGAGTGTTTACGATCTGCGCTATGATAGCCGAGGCTATCAGGTAAGCCAGATGATCTTTCCTGTGCATATTGCCGCAGTGGGTGGCTTAGGCTGGTTTATAGTCGTGCTCATGGGCGGCTTAGCGTTAGTACTTTTACCGCTAACTGGTATCTATTTTTGGGGCTGGCGGCAGTTTAAGCAGCGTGCTAGAAGATAATTCATTGGCTCGCTTAACCTAATAAACCTAGGGATATAGTATTGATGTTTGATGTTATCGGTGACATTCATGGTCATGGTGACCGGCTTGAAGCCTTGCTAAAAAAGTTAGGCTACCAGCTGCGTCAGGGTGCCTGGCGGCATCCCGAGCGAACCCTGATCTCGGTTGGTGATCTGATTGATCGTGGCCCACAACAGCGCAAAACCGTTGATATTATTCGTGCCATGCAAGATGCTGGGCAGGCGCAGGTGATTTTAGGCAACCATGAATTAAATGCAGTAGCCTGGACTCTCAGTGACGGCAACGGCGGCTTTTTACGTGCGCACAATGCTAATCATACCCGCCAACATGCGGCTTTTTTAGCTGAAGCAGAGCAAGATAAAGCTTGGTATGCCAGTACCTTAGCTTGGTTTAGAAGCCTACCTGTTTACCTCGACCTACCGGCATTAAGAGTGGTGCATGCCTGTTGGCATGCGCCATCGAAAGCTATCATTGATGCCCATAGCGATGCCCAAGCGGTATTGACGGAAGCGGCTTGGATTGCAGCTAACAGCAAGGGACACGCCTTGTATGATGCCATCGAAGTGATGAACAAAGGCTGGGAAGTAAGCTTACCACCCGGCTATTCGTTTGTTGATAAAGGTGATCATCGGCGTTTTGCTATTCGTACTCAATGGTGGCGGACGGACACTCAGCATTACCGTGATTTAGCACTTGGGGTTGAACCACTCGATACTTTGCCCGATGGCCCCATAGAAGCGGGTAAGTTACCCGGTTATGACCAGCACAAACCACTATTTATTGGGCATTATTGGATGCGTGGTCGGCCACAATTACAATCTCCACAGATTGCCTGCGTGGATTGGTCCGTTGCCGATCCTAGTGGTGACGGGGTATTAGCGGCTTATCGCTTTGACGGCGAGCAGCAATTAAGTAACGACAAGTTTGTTTGGGTTTGATCCTAGCCGGCTGAATTTTTTACGCTAACTAAGGTCGACTAACTAAGGTCGAAAGGTATAGATCATCAGGAGATAGCGTATGAATACAAAAGGTTTGCTCGAGCAGTTATTAGGGTCTGGTAGTTCGAATAACTCGGCCACTAAAGGTCAGGGCCGTGGCTTTTTTGATAGTTTTGGTGGCGGTGCCGTTACTGGCGGAGCACTGGGTTTACTCTTAGGTAGCAAAAAAGGCCGTAAACTTGGCGGTAAAGTGCTCACTTATGGTGGCCTCGCGGCGCTTGGGGTGTTTGCCTACAAAGCTTATAACAATTACCAGCAAAAACAGAGCAATACCAACAGTAATACCAGCAGCAACCCGCAAGGTTTCTCTGCACAGACCATCGATCGTGTGCCAGCGGCACAAGTAGAAACTCACAGTGTGGCAATTTTAACTGCGATTATTGGTGCCGCTAAAGCCGATGGCCATATTGACGAGCGCGAACGGCAGCTGATTGACCAAGAAATAGGCCAATTACAAACCGATGCTGATACCCAACAATGGTTGCAGGCTGAACTGGCTAAGCCGCTTGATCCTAGCGATGTTGCGAGGCAAGCGAGTTCACCAGAAATTGCGGCAGAAATGTATTTAGCTAGCGTGTTTGCGGTAGATACCCAAAACTTTATGGAGCGTAGCTACTTACAAGAACTAGCGCGCCAGTTACGGTTAGAGCCGGGCTTACAGGCCGAACTAGACCAGCAAGCCCAACAAGCATTACAGCAATCCTAGCGGCCAACCAAAGTGCCACACGTAGGCGCAAAAAACGATAGTCACTACCAGTAATAGCCAAAAACCCCAACGCGTGCGTGGTTGCGCGTAGGGGTCGGCTAACGCCCGCTCAGAGTGCTCTGGTAACTTAGCTACCCCGGTGAGTGCCGCCCCGAACGGGATATTAATGATAGCGCGAGTATTCACTGCCCAACCATTAGCATCCAACAGCGGGCCCAAATTACGGCGGCGCAAGGTCATGGCAGCCATCAACATCGATGGGCCGGAGATCAATAACATCACCCCTAGCAATACCAGTGGCATTTGCCATGCCGGCAGCGCCAAAAAGCCAGCAGCGAGGGCGGCTAAAGCGGTACCAATGGCACCTAACGCCAAACCAATGGCGGCAAAAATACCGGCAAACTTGGCAATATCAAAACTGCTTTTAGCAGCTGGCGCTGGGGCTTTGGCAGTAGCTTGAGTACTTGCCTGAGCACTCGCTTGAGTGATGCCGGCGCTGGTTTTGCTATCAATGTCTTTATCGCGCGCAGCCGCAAATTTATTGATTTGTGTTTCAATAAAAGCAGCTAATCGTTTGTAGGGTGACCAGAACGCCTGGCGCACGCTGATTGGTTGTGACACCACTTTAGTAACCGTTGCTTTCCAATCGCGCCCTTGGCGATCATAAAAGACCCCATTGCGGCCGGCGGCCATCGAATAATCGACATCTCCTGCGGTGAGTGCGGCAACGATCTGCAGCGGGGCTTGGTCTTTACGGGTGCAGGTGCAGTAAAGCAGATAGCAACCACTGAACGAGGCCATGCAGGCATGTTTAGCTGCATCGGCTACTCGCAATACAAGTTCGCAGCTGCGCTGATCAATAAACAAGGTACCGGCCTGAAAGATAGCTTTTTGGCGGCGCTGATAAAAGTCGCTTAAACTAACAAAGTTACGCAGGAGTTGTACCAAATCGCGCTGATAACGGCATAATTTTTCGAGTGCCTGCACGTTTTCAGCAAAACTGGTAATGGCTGCATCTTCAGCAATAAGAGCTGCTAAGTCGGCTTGGCCATGACCTTGAGCCAGCTCAGCCAGGCGTTCAGCGGGCAGTTGATGTAACGCACTTGCTGGGCGCTGTGCTTGCCACGCCTGCCATGGTGCCAATAAACCTTGCACTGCAGTCCAGTCAGCCCGGCTAAGATGGGTGCGAGTGGGCTCGGTACCTAATAGCGGCTCGACCACTTGGGTCAGTAGTTGTTGCATGGCATCAGCCCAAGCTGGGTTTACTCCTGTTTGCAATGGCAATGCTGCGGCAGCATCAATGGTGGCCAAGGGCAGGGCCGCCAATTCTGTATCTAAAGTAGCAATAGCGCGGTTACTTAAACTACCGTACACGCCGGTATCAGGATTTAACGAAGCAGCAGCGCGCTGATCAAAAGCGGCCAACTGACAGCGCACAAAATAGTCATCCACTTTGGCTTGCACCCGTTCCAGTGCTGCTACCGCCGCTGGGGTTTCAGCTCCTAACGGCCATAGTTGCGAATCATCGGCGTCACCTGCTCGTTGCCAATCCACAATAGCTGCTGCTTGCTGAAAAAACTGCTCGAGCAAACTTTGGTTCACGCCCTGGCTGCCACTGCGATCGGCAACGCCACCTAAACAATCGATGATGTCTTGGATCAATTGCTGTAGTTGCGGATCTTGCGCCAATTGAGGCGCCACCACACCATCACCATTAAAATGGTCGGCAGCATAAAGTTTGGTGGTATCAAGAAAATCTTGCACCGTCAGAGCAGCATCGTTGGGTTTATCTAAGTAGGTCAGCACGCGCTGAGCTGCCGCGTACAAGGCAGCACCCTCGGCATCGTCGGTCTTTAATGCAGTTAACGGCACACCTGGTTCAGCAAACATCAAGTTGCTATCCACCAGCCGAGCACAGCACCAGCGTACCGCCGCAATTAACTCAGGTACCCGAATCTGACCATCGTTATCGGTATCTAATAACGAAGTTGTGGCAGCATCAAATTCTAAACCTAAGGTAGGACAGTTCAACACTGTCCATAATTTTTGGTCTAACTCGCTGAGGTGTTCTAAATCAGCGCCACGGCTAATCACTACTTGATCAAATCCGCCGGAACGAAAAAAGCGCCAAGTATGGGAAGATGAAGTTGAAGAGATGCTCACGATAACTGCTCCATGGAGTTACATATCAATTGATATGCTTAATCATTGAGCAGAAGCTGAAATAGCGCAAGTGCTATTTCAGCTTAGCGGGTTTTTAGCTTAGCGCATGGCTTAGCGCATGGCTTAGAGCATGGCTTACAGCATGGTACGCATCGGTGCTCCATACCAAACTCATGAGGACACTCACTAGTGCCAGTAGCAGCGGCATCAGAATAGGTAAACAGAGTAATAAAACAAGACTCCACAGGGCTAACCGAGCGGTCGGTTGAGGCGGCTGTTTTAGCTCAGATTGATAATTAGTGCCAGGCATAGTCTACTCCAAACCAAAAGGCGCGGCCGGTGAGGGTTCGCGATGAACGCTCGAGTTACGTGATTATTAGACTGGCTGGATCTTAATGCGAATTATTATCATTTACAAATAATCGATGGGGATTTTTTATAGGCTCAAAAACACAATCGCAAGCCCAAGTTTTTTAACACTTTTGTTTAAAAAAGATTGCATAGTTTGCAAACTGCTAACAGAATATCGGTGCATTCGACCCTCTAATAACGGCTCACGGAGCAGCTTGATGACCTACATAGCAAAGCATTGGCGCGGTGAATTATCCTTGGCAGTCGCGTTCTGGATTAACCTGGTGGTGGTTAATATTGTGCTGAATATTCTGTCCTCGGTGGGCTTGGTGGTGCTGGTTGCACTGGCAGAAGTTGCGGGTTATACCCCAAGCGATAGCGCCATCATGGTTGGGATGTTGGTGTTGATGCTGGCCTACATACTACTTAGCGTGTGGCAACTTGTGGGTACTTGGCGCTCAGCTCGCCGGCATATCCAACAAACGGGTCGTTATGGCTGGGCCATAGTCACCAAAATTTTAGTTTTTCTGGGTTGGTGTTCGCTGTTGTTTGTATTGCTCGCGGTGCTGATGGCGTTTACGGCCGAAGACGGCGATTGGTTTGAGTCGTTTGATACTGAACAAGTACGTTTAGATGACGCTGGGCATGTGCTCTTTGTTAACGGATATTTGGACCGCGGGCTTGCCAACTACGTGGATCAGCAATTAGCACAAGCTCCGTTAGTGCAAGTGGTAGCCTTAAATAGCGAGGGTGGTTTAGTTGCAGAAGGGCGCAAGTTAGGCGAAGTTATCAGCAATTACGGCCTAAATACCTATGTTAGCGAGCATTGTGCTTCGGCTTGTACCTTGGCTTTTATTGGCGGCTACACTCGGTACCTTGCCCCCGGCGCTAACTTAGCTTTCCATCAATACTCGATGGAAAACTCTACGGCGGCGCAAGAAGCTGATTTAAAGCTCCAACAATACGATGACATGCAGTTATTTCGGCTAGCCGGCGCCAGTGAAAACTTTGTCCAGTCGATGTTTCTGGTAGCTGCTGACGATCTTTGGTACCCCACCATCGATGAACTGATTGAGCATGGCGTCGTCACCGCGGTCGCGCCACTGCGCCAACTGGTGCTAGAACTTAGCAACCAACACGGCGGTAAAGTCGAGGATGCCTACCAGCTCGCCGATGAAGCTTTTAGTCAATTGCCGCCCTTTATCACCATCGCCGAGCAAGCTCCTGAGGTGTATCAAGAGATCTTAAACGAGTTTGTGAGCTTGTACCAAGTTGGCGCGGATTTTTCTGAGATTCAGCTGCAGGTTGCCAACTACGTGAATGAACTGAAGTTTAATGCTCTGCTGGCGGTCCCTGATAAGGTAGTGATTGAATATATGCAAGCCGAATTGGATATTTACCGCGCCTTGGTTGAGCAAGAGCCGATTTTGTGTATGAGGGTGCTTTATCCCGATAGCTTTGGCAGCATCGTCTTTACCAATCATTTTGATCAGCAATTTCTGAATAATCAATATCAAGCCGTCAGCTCATTGCTTAGCCACGGCTTAAACCAAGAGCCCGTGGCCATCAACCACGATGGTGCCGAAAACGATTTGCCGGTAGTGCTCGAAGGCTTAGACGACTGGCTGCCGTACCTACAAAACTTAGGAAGTGATAGAAATGGTTATGCCAATCACTGTTACGCCACCATCCAATTATACGAATCGATCTTAACCCGGTTACCAAGCGACCAAAGCGCTAACATGCTGCGCTGGATGATGGTGCCTTAGTCGTCAGCTAAAAAGCGGCTGTAAATTGGCCCGGATATGATCGGGACAGACGCCCAGCCAGCGCTTGCAAGCACGCCTAAAATTATTTGGGTTAGCGTAGCCAAGCAACTGGGCTAGCTCGGTATTGTTATAGGGGTGTTGCTGCAGCAACTGCAACAAGCGTAATTGGCGAACGCTATCAACACAGCTTTGGTAATGACTACCATGGTGCGCTAAAGCTCGTTTTAACGAGGATACACTGAGATTGCAGTGCTGCGCTAACAGCTCAATAGAAACCGTCTGTTGCTGGCTAATCCGAACTAAGAGCCAGCGCAGCACCTGTTCTAACAGCGACTGGTAACGAGCGTGCTGATGTTGCAGTTGGCAGAACGACAGTGCTTGCGCTAACGCAGGTTGCTCATCAGCACCACCGGGCTTAGCTTGGGATAGCTGCTGCCAGGGGAGGTGCAGGGTTAGCAGCGGCCCAGTATGAATCGATCCCAACCATTTATGCCAAGCGCTGGGGAGTGCCACCTCGGCTGCCAAGGGCCAACTCAAATGCCATTCGGACACCGCAACTTGATGGGCCCTAGCCAAATTAATCAACACCCCAACAGCTAATAGTTGCGGCGCCGCCAGCGCTCCTAGTCGCTCTCCTAGTCGCGGCAACAGTGTTAGCTTGAGGAAGTCGCCATGACGCTCGGTTAAGGCAAACTCAAGCGGTAGCAGCAAACTCTGATAACGTTTTAGCCAGTGTAACGCCTGTCCCCATGTAGGAGCACTGGTCACCGCTGTTAACAGCGGACTATAACTTTGTTGAATGAGATCTTCGCTTAACAACTGCCATAGTTCTGAATTAGGGAGTGCCTGTTGGGCGTTCTGTAACAATTGCCACCAATCCTGAGGGCTTACGCGTAAATTACTAGCGGGCAAGGTTTGTTTAGCGAGCGACGTTTTGCGTACCAACTGGGGTGGTAAAACGCCACGTCGTTGCGCTAATGGCAGCAAGCTGTGCAGCAGCGGATTAACTAATAATCTAGGTTGATTAACTGCGTGCCATACCATGACAATACTCGTTGGTGACGCTCAGCTTGGCGGCTGCGGCTTGCGGTATAACTTTGGCCGCTAACTGTACTTTAAGTAGGGGCAGGCTTTTGTTTAATTCACGGTGTAAATGGGGCAGGGTGGTGTCCAACCAACGTTGTGCCGCAGTTGTGTTGAAGTGAGGTAAGATCAACATAAACCTGTCATTATTGTCCCGGCACACGGTGTCTTGCGGACGACTAAACAATAATAAGAGGTCAGCAAGCTCACGTAAAATGAGATCGCCGCGTGCCGCTCCGTATTGGTGATTTAAGCGCGCAAATCCGACAATATTTAACTCAACTAAACACAAAGGATGGCGCTGTAGCTCAGCTAATGCCAGTTCACGCTGTAAAGCTACCTGAAAATAAGGCCGGGTATAGAGCAGGGTGAGCGGGTCGAGCCAGTTATGTTCGCGTAAATGATGTTCACGCAATTGCAGTTGGCGTTGGATGATCTGGCTTTCGCGAAACCAATTAATAGCGGCTAGGCCAATCACTACAAAGCCGAGCGGCATGGGTAAAGACTCGAGCCAGCTCATTAATCGTAGCTCTTCGGGATAAGCAAAGAACTCGTCTAGCACATCTAAACTCATGGAAGCCGTGAGTAATAACCCGCCGATGAAAATCAACTGAGTTACTCGCCCGGACGGTCGTGCGCTAAGCACTAAGGTAAGCACCATCAGGATAATCAGCAGGCTTGAGCCCTCACCGAGTAAATCAATCAGGTCTACTTTAGCGAGCCCTTTCAAGTCACCTAAAGAGCTCGCCAACAACAAACAGAGGAGATTGGTCAGGGTTAACCAAGCAAACAGTCGATAGCGTTGTAGGCCGGATTGAATGGATGTTGGTGCCAAGGATTGCGACATAAATTGCAGCATGGTTGATAACCTAAAGGTTCGCTTGCCGGTGAGCTAATGTGGCCAAGCTTAACCAGCCTTGTTTACATAGATGTGACAAGCGCTGCGGCTACTGACCCAAAAAGACCCCATCCAAACAGCTCATGCCACCCTTGCTGAGCGCATCAGTTTGTCATAGCAGTCCCTTATAGTAACCGGCAGTTACGACTGTTCACCAGTCACTCACCCTAGGAATTAACCATAAGGAAAGTTACTGCTATGAAACCATCTTATCTAGCTTGGCTGATCGCTGCAGCCTGCGGTCTCCCAGTCGCAGCACCTGTGTTGGCACAGCAAACTCCGGTCACGACCACCAGCACCGAACAAACCGCATCTGAAGCTACCGACGACATCGAAGAGGTGTTAACGATAGGTAGTCGCGAGGCGTTGCAAAAAGCTGTACAGCAGCAGCGCGATGCAGGCGGTATCATCAACGTCGTGAAAAAAGACGATATGGGTAAGCTGCAAGATGATAGCGTTAGTGATGCCTTGCAACGTATTCCTGGTTTGTCGGTAGAGCGCGACCAAGGTGAGGGACGTTTTATTCGGATCCGTGGTTTAGCTCCAGATTTAAACTCAGTTTCTTACAACGGCACCCAGCTAGCAGCGCCTGAAGCAGGACGTCGTGCTGTTGCCCTCGATGTTATTCCGAGTGATTTATTAGAATCGATTGAGGTGAATAAAACCCTCACCCCCGACATGGCTGCTGGCAGTTTGGGCGGTAACATCGAGCTAAAAAGCATGACAGCTTTTGATCGTGACGGTGCTTTCTACTCTGTCACCACAGATCTTGGCTACAACCAGCAAGCCAGTGAGACTAATCCGAAGGCTTCCGGTGTTTGGAGTAATACCTTTGGTTTAGGCCAGCAAGACAAGGTGTTTGGGGTTGCGTTAGCGGCCAGTTACCATGACCGTTCATTTACCACCGATAACGTTGAAACCGGCGGAAACTGGGACCTCGATGAAGCTGGTTTAGAAGAGTTTGAGCAACGTGCCTATGCGGTCAATAGAGAGCGCACCGGCTTAGCGTTGAATTTAGATTTTCGGCCTACAGCAGATGGTGACTATTACTTGCGCAGTTTATACAGCGAGTTTGCCGACACCGAGATTCGTCAAGGACGTATCGTTGAATTTGCAGACCCGATGCAAGCGGGTGTTGCTGGCGCAGGTGAAATAGCACGAGAGCTGAAAGATCGTAAAGAAACCCAAGAGATCACTGCTGTGGTGGTGGGTACGGAACAACGTTTTGGCGATTGGACCCTGCAACTTGAAGGCGGCACCAGCAAAGCCAGCGAAGTACAGCCATTTGCCATCGGTGGCGCTAAGTTCACGCAGGAATTTGCCGATGGCCTCAGCTACCAAGGCACTGAACGGCTTGCTCTGCAAGGCCCGGCAGCTATTAATGCAACGGCCGGCTATGAATTAGATGAAGTTGAAGTAAGCGATGCCGACACCGAAGAAACCGAAAACAATGTCAAACTTGATGTGGCTTACAACTGGTTGCAACCCAGCTATCAAGTGACCTTCAAGGGCGGGGTTAAGCTGAGTCAGCGCGAAAAAACTGCGCGTGAAGATATTTTTATCTTTGAAGACTTTGCTGATTTAGGGGTAAGCGGCCTAAGCCTAGCTGACTATGCTGGTGCTGACGTTGATTACGGGCTGGATAGCTTTGGCCCAGGCATTAGCGCAGCTGCACTGTGGCAGATGCTAGAGCCACTCGCCATGCAAGATTTTAGAGATGACGTAGAATCTGCGATTTCTAGCTACGCCATTGATGAAGATATTTCCGCCGGCTACCTGATGGCAGATATTCAGGGCGATGCATGGCAAGTGATTGTCGGTTCGCGCTATGAATACGATGAACGGGTTGCTCGCGGCAACAGTTACAACGATGAGTCAGGTGAATTTAACGCTTTAACCGCAAGCTACAGCAATGCCCGCTGGCTACCTAGCTTAGTCACTCGCTATGATCTAAGTGATGCCACCGTTGCTCGGTTTGCCTACAGCAGTGGTATGGTGCGCCCAAGCTTTGAGCAAATACGCCCAAGCTACTACCTAGAAAATGATGACGGCGACTTAAAAGCTGAATTTGGTAACCCAGATCTAGAGCCTTTAACCTCGGCTAACCTTGATCTAGGCATTGAGCATTACGATGAAAATCTCGGTGTGATGTCAGCCATCTTGTTCTACAAAGATATCAAAAACTTCGTCTACGAGGCTGATGTTGCGGGGCGCCCAGGATACGAAAGCTTTGACGAAGCGATTACTTACATCAATGGTGATGACGCCTGGGTTTACGGGTTGGAACTCAACTTAGTGCATCAGTTCTCGGGCTATCAAAACTGGCTCGATAACTTTTTAATCAATACCAACTTAACCTTCACCGACTCAGAAGCAACCGTCGATTGGTTAGACGATGGTAGCTTGATGACGCGCGATATCCCGCTACCTAGCCAATCGGATACCACCGCCAACATTGCGCTGGGTTATGAAACCATGGATCTCAGTTTACGCTTAGCAGCCAACTACAAATCTAAGTACTTATTAGAGCTAGGTGACATCGAAGACAGCCGCTACGATATTTATGAAGACGACAACGTTACCGTCGACTTCTCCGCTAAGTATCTCGTTAATGAGCATGTGAGTTTGTCGTTCGCAGCAAATAATATCACCAACGAAAGCTATTACGTGTACACCGGGCAACGCCGTTACAACGCCCAATACGAAACCTACGGACGTAGCTTTACCCTTGGTCTGCAGATTACAAACTGGTGATAACGATGTCTTATGCGATGAACAAATTAACCTTAGCTTTGACCCTATGGCTGGCCGGTAGCAGCGGACTACAGGCACAAGCCTTGCCAGAGCAGGTGTCACAATTACCCTTAAAACGTAGCCATGCACTTGGCCCGGAGCAACAGTTGTGGGGCGCCATGGATGGCGATACCCAACAATTGCACTTGTGGCGACAAACCCCAGCGGCACGCTCACCAGCAGACGCGCAACTGGTGTGGCAAGGCGAGGTGACCACCCGTGTGGTTGAAGATATCTGCTTCTATCAAAGCGAACAAAATGGGCAACTGTCAGTTTTCTTGATAGGGGGTCGTGGTGGCGCTGAACAATGGCTGTTGCGGCAAGATCAACAGTGGTTATCAACGCCCATGGTGCTGCGTGAATTTAGTGTGCCCTATGATGCCACTGCGTGCGCTTTGCATGAGAATCAGCTCTTAATAGCAGAAGGCGATCAAGCTATCTGGGCCTATCATGCAGAGCCAGAGGCGGATCAAGGCCGCGATTTAATGGCCGTCAAACATCCCTTTGGCGCTATTAAGGGAGAGCTAAAAGCCCTCGAAGTACTGGCCGACGGTCGCTTGCTGGCGCTAGAAGAAGCTCCGCCGCGATTGCTTGAATACCGGGTTACAGAAACCGGGTATCAGCTCACGCAAACTTATCCCATAGATAAGTTTGAGGAGTTACAGGATATTCGGGTTCTAGCTAACGGTAAACTGTTGGTAAGCAATGAAGACACCGGTGCTAGTACCCAACTGAGCTTGACCAAACCTGCCCAAGTGCAACCACCGCGAGCAACTAAAGCGCAGACTGCCCAGGTCGCGGCAGGGTTACAAACCACACCAGCGAGTCGTCGCGGTGATGCAATTGATGACCCAGCCGTGTGGGTGCATCCGCAGCAGCCACAACTGAGTCGAATTGTGGCCACAGATAAGCGGATCGGCTTGATGGTGTACGATATGCAGGGGCAACTGGTGCAAGAGTTACTGGTGGGGCGTTTGAACAATGTCGACCTTCGTGGGCAGCTCGCGGCCGCCTCGTTACGCAACGACAACAGCATTCAACTGTTTGATATCTCAGATGACGGTGAGTTTAGTGTCGCAGCTAACATCGCCACCGATCTGAATGAGATTTATGGTTTATGCATGGGCTATAACTCGGCTGATAACACTACTTCGGTGTACGTTAATAGCAAGTCTGGCCGTATTCAGCACTACCAAGTGCAGCCACATCAGCAAGGTTGGCGTGCCAGCTTGGTGCGAACCATGCAGGTGCCTACCCAACCCGAAGGCTGTGTGGTGGATGACCAAACCCAGCGTCTTTTTGTCGGCGAAGAAGACCAAGCCGTATGGCTGTTTGACGCTGCTGCAACAGCAGGCACAACGGGGCAAAGGATTATCCAAGTAGACCAACATCCCGAGCTGGTCGATGATATTGAGGGGCTCGCCTTCACCTATCATGATGGGCAGCCGCTGTTGTTTGTGTCTAGCCAAGGCAATGATAGCTATCTGGTGTTTGAAGGGCAGGCTCCATGGCGTATGTTAAGCCAATTTCGGATCCGCGCCAACGTAGAACTTGGTATCGATGGTGCCTCTGAAACGGATGGTATTGAAGTGACCTCGTTATCCCTTGGCGAGGGCTTTGCAGAGGGCGCCTTTTTAGTTCAAGACGGGCGTAATTGGCAGCCAGAAGCAGGACAAAACCTCAAGTTAGTGCCGCTTCAAGAGATCTTGAAATTAGTGACGCAACCTTAAGTTGCTGTCCTTGATTAACCATCCTTAATTTACCATTGTCGACCCCCCCAGCTCTGCGCTTCATGCAGGGCTGGGGGTTTTTATTTTACCGTTACTGAGCTGCCGCTGGGGCATGAATTAAATCTGTGCCATTCCAACAGCGATGAGGTTTTGGCTTGTTCGGGTTGCTACAACGACGCTCAGCCGTGGTAGGCTGAAGGTCTTCAACCTGTTTACCCGCGGCGGTTTTATGTAAGACAAACGCATCATAGAGCTCACCAGTAGCAGTAAAGGCTTGATATTTTACCCGGTCTTGATGAAATTCTAAGGTTTGAAATAGCTGGGTATCTTCGCCTAGACGGTCCATTGTGGCCTGCGCCTGCTCACTCACCAAATACATTTTCGGCCCAGCTACAGACACAGCATAAACCGGCCCTTGGCTATCCGTAGCGGTAGCTGATGCCGCTTGATGGTCACGGCCGTAGGTATGATCATGGCCTTGCAGGACTAGATCAACTTGGTATTTATCATAAAGAGGCTGCCAATACTTACGCAGGGGTGGATTGTCACGGCCCATCGAGACTGAATGCATCGGATGATGATGAAAAACCACCGTCCAGCGGTTTGGGTTATTGGCTAACACCTGCTCTAGCCATTGTGCTTGCACTTGTGCCAATTGCTCTGATTGCAACGCCTCGGTAGAGTCTAGCGCGATGTAGCGAACACCCTGCACATCACTGTAGTAAACGGTGTCGGACAAAGCTTCTGGACCATTTCCGGCAACCTCATAATGCGCCACCCAATGCGGCAGCAAATAACGGATAGGTTGATCATCGTCACTACTGAACTCATGATTACCGGCCGCTGGTAATTGATAAATCGAACCCGCCATCCAACTGGTGGCAGCAAACCATTCGGCCCATTCGTCATCATGAACACCATCGCGCGAATTGACCAAGTCACCTGCGTACAACATCACTTTAGCCCGTGGTGCGGTTAACAGTGCTTCGCGTACGGTTCTTGCGTAATGCGAAAGCACCGCATTTTGAGCATCACCAAAATAGAGTGCGGTATAAGGCTTAAAGTCTGCCGCTGGGGTTTTAAATTGATGCCAGCTACTCCAAGTGTTCAGTCCCTTAACTCGATAGGCATAGAGGGTATCAGGCTGCAACTGGCTGAGTTGCACCCGATGATGATGGGCCTCGCCATTGGGGCTATTGAGCTTTATTGAGCGGCCTATCAGTTGCTTGGCCTGCATATGCAATCCTGGCGACGGCGTTGCCACGGCGAGTTGCAACAAAGATTCGGTAACTGAACTGTTGGTACGCCAAGTTACTTGAGCTGAACTGCTAGCAGCAGCGCCCGGCAATAAGGTAATACGCTCAGGATAAGGGCTCACTTGGTAACGCGGCTGGTCGCTTAACACCAGCGTGTTCGCTGCGGTCACCGCTTGCGCTGCTTGCGCTGGCGATGCTTCGGCAGCAACTAAAGTAGGCCCAGCACTGCAGCCAAGTAGCGCACTCCCAGCAAGCACTAAGCCGCTAGCCCAAGCCACACGCGACAACAGAAATTGAGATGGCAACATAAGAGGTCCTTGTAATGATGTTAGTGACAGGTGTATCACGACAAGATAACAACGATGGGTTACTAGCGGCTGACAGAAAGCCTCATGAATGAGCTAAAAAGAGTGGGTTAACTAGCAGCTCGTGGTTTATTCATCTAAAGAACATTGCAAGCAGCGCTCACGTCCCGTAATTAAACGCGAAATACCATTGCGATTACGAGCAAAAAATAAGTAGCCACGATCTGCCAGCCAGCGGATCAACGGCCAGCGTAATGCGGCTGTCAGCCAACCACGACCCACCGCCGACCACGCGGCATGAGTCACATCGAGGCCGTACAGCATGGTGCCATCAGATTGCTGACCGTGCAAAATGCGGTTAGCTTCAGCTACGTCGATATGAGGAAAGCGCTCGGCGAAATCTGTGGCCCAAATATTTTCAAACTGCAATCGTTGTTGTTTGTCTTTGCGTTTAAGGTGGCGCATTTCGTTCACACACAGTGGGCAACCGCCATCATAAAATAAGATCAAAGCCATACTGACTACTCCGCTTTATCATTGCGCTATAGGTTACGTAGCTTACATAAGTTACATAAGTTACATAAGTTACGTAAACAAGCGTTAAAAGATCGTTTTTTGGGGCCTTGCACTGAACTTTATTGCGCACCTTTATGACACATTGCTGCTGAGCATCTTAAGCCTTTCTTAAGCTTCACCAACTAATCTAGCCATCAGCTGCTACAAGCAATGGAGCTCGATGATGTTGTCTCAATTTATTTTACCTAATCACCCTAAACGCAACCAGGTCGAGCGGTTTATTTGTGACCGCTATTGGCTTCATTTTCAGGCCTGTTTAGAACGGCTACCACCCCTGTTACTAGCTTTGTTTGAAGACGAAGAGGTGGTTGCGGGCTGTGCTATTCAGTTAGCAGAACAGGGCCCGATGTTTTCTGAATATTATTTACCAACAGCCGCACAAAATTTCGTAACAACAAGGGTCGCAGCCACAGTCTCGCGGCAACAACTCGCAGAGATAGGCTCATTAGCAGTGGCTGATGGCCGTTATCTGACGCCACTTTTTTCAGCGGTTTATCAAGCAGCTACAGCGCTTAATAAGAACTACCTACTGTTTACCGTAACGCGGTTTTTGCAACTTAAGTTACAGCGCTTGGGTATCCAAACCCAGCCGCTAGGTTTAGCTCATGAGCAGCAACTGCCGAGCACATTACAGGGCCTCTGGGGTAACTATTACCAACAGCAACCGCAGGTGATTTTGGTGGCTGTAAACCAAGGCTGGCCGTTAACAACTCAAGTGCCGGCCACCGCGCCGCACAGTAGCGAGGCATTATCATGCTAATGCAACCGCAATTGCTGAACCTGATACCTTTGATGGCACGCTTGCAACAGCATGCGCAACAACAGCCACATCAGCTTGCCCTGCAAGACCACCAGCGCAGTCTTACCTACGCTGAGTTGTATCATGAGGTAAGCCAGCTTAGTCTGCAATTCTGTCAAATGACATCACCGCGGATTGCTATACAGCTTGATAACTCGGTGCAATGGGTGGTGACGGATCTGGCCATCTTGGCCGCCAATGCGGTGCAGCCGACCGTGGCTATTCCCATCCCAAGCTTTTTCAGCGCCCAACAGCAACAACAAGTTTTGCTTGATAGTGGCGCTAATCTGTTGATTGATGCTGCTGGTATGCAGCCGTTACTGGTAGCGCAGCCCGCACCACCGTTACCGCTTGGCACCGTCAAGGTCACATATACCTCTGGTAGCACAGGCACCTCCAAAGGGGTCTGTTTGAGCGCCCAAAATATTCAGACCACGTTGGTGGCGTTAGATCAGCGCTTAGGAGAGCTAGCCGTGCGTAAGCATCTAAGTTTAATGCCACTGGCGGTGCTGTTGGAAAACCTTGCGGGTGTGTATCTAAGTTTATGGCGCGGCTATCAAGTGCAGTTACAACCCGGCGCAAAGCTTGGTTTGCATGGTGCGCACGAACTTCAGCTTAGCTCATTCTTTCAAGCGTTGAATCAGTTACAGCCCCATAGCCTGATAGTCACCCCGGGGTTAGTCAAAGCGCTGGTTTATGGGGTGCAGCAGCAGTACCTCAAATTGCCTGACTTGCAACTGGTTGCGGTGGGCGGAGCGCGCTTGCTACCCGAGTTAGAACGGCAAGCGTTAGCTCTGAAAATCCCCTTGCTGCAAGGCTATGGGCTATCAGAATTTGGTTCGGTGGTGTGTTTTAACCAACCCACAACAAGCACGGCTACGGACCAAGTCGGCACCGTGGGTAAGCCCTTAGATCATGCCACAGTCTGGTTAGAGCAAGGCGAAGTAGTGGTTTCTGGCAACGCCATGTTGGGGTATCTCCATGATCCCAGTAGTTGGTATCCAACCTGTATTCGTACCGGCGATTGGGGCGAGTTTGATGAGCACGGCCGACTGCTGATAAAAGGTCGCAAAAAGCACATCATCGTCACCGAATTTGGTCGAAATCTCGACCCCGAATGGGTAGAAGCAGAGCTAACCGAGCAGCCGGAAATTTATCAGGCCGCCGTGTTTGGCAGTGAAACCTTACCCTTAACCGGCATTATCGTGGCGGCAGCCGAGGTCAGTGATAGCGCCATCAATGCGGCCATCGCCAAAGTAAATCAAAGTTTACCTGACTATGCTCGGCTGCATGCATGGCACCGAGCAGACTCAGTATTTTCAATCAACAACGCGCAGTTAACCGGCACCGGACGTCTACGCCGGGCTGAAATTGCCAAGGTCTACGCCCACTATTTGTCCTCAGAGAGGTTATTTGTATGAGTTTTTTCAATACTTTAGTAACGGCCACAGCAGACGAGCAAAACTATTTACTCAGCGCCCCGGTAATCACACAAGCACTGCAGGGTGAGATCAGCTTACCGCTGTATCAAGCCTTTTTGCAGCAAGCCTACCATCACGTGAAATACACCACGCCGTTGCTGATGCGGGCGGGGAGCGCTATCAGCCATCAACAAGAATGGCTGCGACAAGCGCTGATCGACTACATCAACGAAGAGTACGGTCACGAGCAATGGATCCTCAACGACTTAGCAGCGACCGGTATCGCCCCAGAGTCGGTGCAGAACAGTCAGCCTCATGCCAGTACTGCGGCTATGGTGGCGGTGGTGCATGGCAATATTGATTTGCTCCATCCGACTGCCTTTTTCGGCATGGCCCATGTGCTTGAAGGCACCAGTGTAAAATTAGCCAGCCAAGCAGCAGGTACCATTCAACAGCAATTGGCCTTACCTGACCGTGCTTTTAGTTACTTAAATTCACATGGTTCGTTAGATCTCGAACATGTGCAGTTCTTTGCCCAATTGATGGATAAAGTGACTGATCCAGTGGCGCAAGCGGCCATTATCACCACCGCCAAGCAAGTGTATCGATTGTACGGCGATATGTTCCGTGCGTTACCTGAGCTGGCGCAGAGGAGTGTTTAGATGGCGACGTTCTCGTGGACTAACCAGCATGTGGTGTTGACTGGTGCCGCCGGTGGGTTAGGGCGTTGTATCGCGCAACAACTAAGCGGGGCCGGAGCCAAGGTGTTGTTGGTGGGGCGCAATAGCAGCAGCCTCGAAGCCTTGGCGCAGCAGCTACAGCAATCTTATTTGCAAGCCGACATCACCACCACGGCAGGACAACAAGCATTACTTGATTACGTGTTGCATTGGCGCACCACGCAGACGCCTGTTACTGGCCTGATCAACAATGCCGGGATCAATCACGCGGGCTTGTTTAGCCAGCAATCGACAACAGCTATCGCTGAGGTGATACAAACCAACCTACTGGCACCCATGCAATTAAGCGCGCTGATATTGCCGTATCTGCCCCATCAGCGGGGCTGGTTAATGAACCTAGGTTCGGTGTTTGGCAGCATCGGCTTTCCTGGGCAAACCCTCTATTGTGCGAGCAAGTATGGCTTGCGTGGCTTCACCGAAGCACTGCAACGCGAACTACCCGCGCAGCAAATAACGGTGATGTACTGCGCTCCGCGGGCTATCGATACCAACTTCAACAGCCCGCTTACGGTGGCGATGAACCAAGCCTGCGGTAGCACCGCGGATGCGCCGGAATGGGTGGCTCGCAAAGTCCTGCAACAAATTGCCCGCGGTAAATCGAAGCAGGTGCTGGGCTGGCCCGAGCGATTTTTTGCCTGGCTTAATGGCTTTATCCCAAGTTTGGTGGCGAACTCCATGCGCTCACCAAGACAACATCTTTATCGGTTAACGAAGGAGTTATCGAAATGAAACTATCTACTTACTCAGTTGTTGCCCTGACCCTGTTAGCACTACCAGCAGCAGCCATCGCCACGAATACGGAGACACCGGCGTCGACCATGGTGGCGCCTGGTCAGCAAAGTCGTTTAAGTGACATTCAACAACGCTGGGCCGAAGTTAATTACCGCCTTACAGACGAAGCCCAGCAGCAGGGCTTTGAGCAACTACTAGCTGATGTACAAGCCTGGGTAGCGGCTCAGCCACAAAGCGCTGAAGCCCATATTTGGCAAGGTATTGTGCAAAGCACTTATGCTGGAGCCAAAGGTGGGTTAGGTGCTCTGAGCCTGGCCAAAGCCGCTCGCAACAGCCTAGAGCAAGCGTTAGCGCTACAACCCGATGCCCTGCAAGGTTCGGCTTATGCTAGTTTAGGCACGCTCTACTTTAAAGTACCGGGCTGGCCACTAGGCTTTGGCGATGACGATAAGGCCAAGCAATTACTTGAAAAAGCGTTAGAATTAAACCCAGATGGGATTGACCCTAACTATTTTTACGCTGATTATTTATTTGACCAAGGGGACTATCAACAGGCGCTTAGGTACACCGAGCTGGCTTTAGCGGCAGCACCGCGCCCAGAACGTCCTTTAGCCGATGCCGAACGCCGTAAAGAGGTGCAGGCATTACGCCAGCGGATTCAAGAAAAAGTGAGATAGGATGCACATTCTACTGGTAGAAGATGATGCGATGTTAGGCCAAGCGGTAGCGCTTGGCCTTAACGATCGTGGCTTTAATGTGGCTTGGGTGCAAACGGGAGCAGCCGCCATTAGTGCGCTACAACACCATGCCTATCAGGCGATGATTCTCGATTTAGGTTTACCTGATCTGGAAGGCTCGCGCGTGCTGATCAATTGTCGCAAACGTGGACTACGGTTACCGATTCTGATCTTAACCGCACGCGATAACAGTCATGAAATTGTCCAGCAACTGGACAACGGCGCTGATGATTATCTCACCAAGCCCTTTGATCTCAACGAATTAGGAGCGCGTTTACGTGCTTTGATCCGACGCCAACAAGGGCATACGTCGGCCACACTCAGCCTAGGCGAGTTGCAACTCAACACCGAAACCCGAGTGGTGCAGCTACAGCAACAACCGATTAATTTGTCGCGGCGCGAGTTTGAGCTGTTAAAAGCGCTGATTTTACAGCCCGGTCGGGTTCACAGCCGTGACCAACTAGAAGCCTCGGTGTTTGACCAAGACACAGACATCGAAAGTAATGCGCTTGAGGTTCATGTGTCAAATCTACGCAAAAAGCTCGGTAATAAAGAGTGGATAGAGACAATTCGCGGCATTGGATACCGGCTAAAACAGCCGGGCCAGGGGGCTCAATAAATGCGTTCATTTACCGATGCTTTGACCAGCCTGTTAGGTAAATCAACATCCATTCGGCGGCGTATCCTCATTGCCGTATCCGCCGTGTACTTGCTCTGCTCGGGCATCACCGTCAGCTGGATTTATCTTGAAGTACGGCACGAAGTAGACGAATTGTTTGACGCCGAAATGATTCAACAAGCTAAAACCCTTGCGGTGATTGTGGCCGAACCAGCCCGCTTGCAACTAACCACGAGCAAAGGGCAGAGCCTGGTAGTTCCTTCGTTACAGCAGCACAGTTATGAAGACCGAATCGCTTATCGTATTGAGGCGCTTGATGGCAGTTGGCAGGTGCTAACCGAAGGCGTGCCAGATGCCGCCACAGTGCCGTTTCAGACGGGCTTTACCACCTATCAAGGCGAGCAGTTGTGGCATGTGTTTGGGATGTTAACCGCGGATGGCCAAAGTCGAATTCTGCTACTGCAAGAAGATGAGTTCAGAGCCGAATTACGCAGTGATTTAGCCATCGACACGATTTTCCCGGTGCTGTTGCTGTTACCACTCATGCTGTGGCTGGGTTGGCTTGCTATTCATCGGGGCTTTAAAAGCTTTGCCCGCTTAGCGCAGCAACTCAGGCTCCGTAGTAATAATAATTATGCGCCATTTCCGTTAGTCGATGAAGGCGAAGAAGTGGATTTGGTGAAGCGCTCTTTAAACCATTACTTAGCGCGCATTGAGCAAAGCTTTGCTCGCGAAAAGCGGTTTTCTGCTGATGCAGCGCATGAACTAAGAACCCCGCTAGCGGCCCTCAAAGTGCGCTTACAACGCCTACAAGAGCGCCCGCCAAGCAATTTCCAACAAGAGATCACCGAGCTGCTAGAAAGCACTAATCGCATCATTAATTTAGTAGAAAGCTTGCTGACGTTAGCCAAAGTCGAAGGGCAGTTAGAGCTCACCGACACCTGTGATCTGGCCAAAGTTTGGCGCCAAGTCTTGGCTGATAATTATGCCCGTATTGAGGCAAAACAGCTGCACACGGAGATCCATTTAGAGGCATCTTGCAAGCGTGCCGGAGCGGCAAGTTATTGGTACCTGTTGTGCAACAACCTGCTAGATAACGCGATAAAGTATGCACCTGCCCAAAGCTGCATCCAGTTAACCCTAGAGCAGCACCAGATGCTTCTTTGTAACCCAGTAGATAGCCAGCACCAGCTTGATATAACGCGATTAACCGAACGTTTTTATCGTGGCAAACAACTGCATGTACAAGGGGCCGGCTTAGGCTTAAGTATCGTGGCTCATTTAGCCACGCAGTTGCAGGTAGATCCCGAATTTAGCTACCACGATCAACGCTTTTGCGTGCAGCTCTACCTGCGTTAGTGGGTTAGTTCCTGGCTGATGTTAGGCTCTGGCAGCCGGTATAATCGTTGCTGATAAAGCACCGAAGGTAAGGCAGCGAAAGCCCTAATACGCTGCTCTTGCGTTTCAATAAGTGGCATTGCAAGTGGTGTAAGCTGCTTGCTAATTGGGTCGTACTGATATCTAAACTCCTGTTGATCCGCTCCCAAAACGGTCAACTGTTGGTGCTCTAGCCAACCGAAATAATCACCAAACTGCATCATCGCCCGATTTGCTGGAGGTTGTGCCGCACTTAAATCTTGGCCAACCGCAGGGATAAATCCCGATAAACCAGCAAGCGAAATCAGGGTCGGTAAAAGATCGATTTGGCTAGCGATATGAGGGATAGTCTTGGGGCTTAAATCAGCTCCAAGAATGAGCCCAGGAATATGAAATTTACTCACAGGAATAAGGTCATCTCCGTAGACTCGGGTATCGTGATCTGCCACCACTAAGAACAGTGTATTGTGCCAATAATCGCTGGCCATAGCTTGTGCAAAAAATTTACCTAAGGCGTGATCAGCGTAACGAACAGCATTGTTGAGGCTATGAACAGGTTGCTCTACGGGAGTAATAGCATCAGCGGGATACTCAAATGGCTCGTGATTAGAACTACTAAAGGCCAGCACAAAATAGGGCTGCTTAGTATCATCACGCTGCATGAGTTGTTGGTGTAAACGATCCAATAAGTCTTCGTCAGATACCCCCCAGCTCCCTTCAAATTTAGGCTCAGTAAAAGCTCGCTGGTCGACAATAGAAGCGAAGCCATTACCACTAAAAAAGCTAGCCATGTTGTCGAAGTGAGCTTCACCGCCATACAAGAATTCCGTGTGATAGTGCTGCTGCCGCAACAAACTGGCTAAGGTGAAAAAATCTCGTTGTGAGTGAGTTAATTTTACCGTCGAGCGAGCACGGGTAGGTAAGAAGCCAGCAACAACAGCTTCAATACCACGAACCGAACGAATACCAGTCGCATAAAGTTGCTCAAACCACCATCCATGTTGCTTCAATTGTTCAAGATTTGGCGTTAAAGACTGGCCGTTCACGGTTTTACCGCCGAGTGACGGGACAAAAGTGGCTCCTAAGCTTTCTTCTAAAATAATGACTATATTCAGAGGTTTATCACGCTGAATGCTAGCAGGCTGATAATGTAAGGTGGGTAATTCAGGATGGCTAAACTGATAATTTTTAAGATAGGGTTCGGTTTTTATTACTGCAAAAATATCTGCATCTGAAAGTTGACTATAACCTCGGTTCGCTTGGCTCTCATGTTTCAAATTATAGAGAGCATACAGTAACGTATAGCCTGAACTTAAATGTAAGCTATTGATAAGCGGATCTGCCGTGGTGGCGAAAAAAGCCGGATTAGCGGGACGATGAGACCAAGTGGAGCGCACTCCTATCAGCGCCACTGCGAGTGCTAACGGAAGTATCAGAGCGATTTGCCAACGGGATACCGTATGACTGGGTTGACGTAGTTGATATTGGCTGACACGAAATAAACCCCAGCCTAAGGCCATTGATGCCACGATGGAGAGGATTAACCAGCCCCGAAACCCATGCCAAAGGGTAGCAAATACTTCTGCTGGATAAGCCAAATATTCAAAGAAAAGGCGGTTAGGGCGGGTATCGTATTGGGCGATGAAGGCAGGTGTTGCTAGTTCCATAAACAGCATAAAAAAGCTAAAAAGCGTGAGCAGCCATACACTAAAGCGCTGCCACGCTTGCTGTGCATGGGCTAGTAGGAAGATAGGTAACACCAACAGCACCAGTAAAGCGCCATAGCCAAGCATAATGAAATCAGCACGTACGCCACTCAGTAAATAATGACTCAGTTGGGTAGCTGCCGATGCCCGCTCGTGATACAGATACCAGTACGCCAGTCTAAAAGCACCCAGTAAAACTAAATTTATCCCATAAAAATAGGCGAGTGGACGCAACACCATCAATGCGTGGGGGTGTTTTAACGTCTGCATGGTAAGCCTTACTATCTAGCTAAAAACATGCTTTCTAGATTATTTTTGTTGGCTTAAGGCAAGCTTAAGAAAAACCAGATAAGCTTGCTTACACAATTGAGCAACCATTCATTCACGTGCGGGTACCCGTGGCTTATGAAATCAAATAAAACAGGCATCGCAAGAATTATTCACGCCACTTTTAATTCACTTCGTGGCATTAAAATGGCGTGGCGCTATGAAGCTGCGTTTCGGCAAGACTTGCTATTAGCTACGGTATTAGTGGTCATTGCAGTTAGCTTAGAAATAACCTTGAGCGAACGCTTATTGCTGATTCTCACGGTCTTTATTTTACTGATTACTGAGCTCTTAAATTCAGCGGTAGAAGCCGTCGTTGACAGAGTGGGGGCGGAGTTTCATGAACTCAGCGGCCGTGCGAAAGATATCGCCTCGGCTGCTGTGTTTTTTGCGTTAGTACTCATGGCCGTAGTATGGGGCAGTGTCTTATTCGCTGTCGCTGGTTTTTAAAGATGCTGATTTAACCATTGAGTTAATTGGGCTGGCCCCATGGCACCTGCTTGGCGCGCAATCTCTTGCCCATTCTTAATCAACATCAAGGTAGGAATACTACGAATCATAAAATGCTGAGCTAGATGAGGCTCGGTCTCGGTACTGATTTTCACAAATCTGGCTTGATTGGCAAATGGCTTAGCTACTTGCGCAAATACCGGCGCAAATTGCTGGCAGGGGCCGCACCAACTGGCCCAAAAATCTACCACCAAGGGTAAGTCACTGTCGCGGTGGGCCCGAAACTGATCGGCGTTTACGGCAAAGGCTTCGCCGCTAAACAGGGGAGCTTTACAGGCGCCGCATTTCGCCTCGGCTCGCGGCTTATCGTTAGCGACGCGATTCTTTTTATGGCAACTAGGGCAGGCAGCAATGATGGTGCTCATAGGTCATGGCTCCTTATTGTTTAGAATTTACTAAAGTATCATGATGAACAATATGGAGTGAAGGAGTGGATAAATCAAGTTGCTTGTTGAAAAAGCTTAAAGGTGCGCGACAGGCATAAAAAAAGAGCGACCAAGTCGCTCTTTTTCATTCAAACCAACGCTAACGTATAATTATACGGCAACGATGTTTTCAGCTTGTGGGCCTTTAGGACCTTGAGTGATCGTGAACGATACACGTTGGCCTTCGGCTAAAGTTTTGAAACCGGTGCTAGCAATGGCGCTAAAGTGAGCAAATACGTCTGCGCCACCTTGTTGCTCAATAAAACCAAAACCTTTTGCTTCGTTAAACCACTTTACGGTACCAGTTACTGTATTAGACATAATATTAATCCTGAAATTTAAAAAGTTTGCTGCCATAGCAAGCTGCTATGAACAGAGTCATGCGGGTAAAAAAATGGAAATTTAAAACTACAGGACGAAGATTTACTGCTAATAATGCTACGTAGAGGAGATTTAACTTGCTGTTTCTTAACCAACGCCGCCTACTCTACGCTTATTCTCACATAAGTCAAAGGTTATTTTCTGGGCAAGCCTGAATGCCTCGCTTGACCTCGCGGTTTTGCGTTCATAAGTTGATAGGGTTATAATCCGCGCCCAAGCACACAACCAATAACGACTTACGGAGATTCAAGGGTTTGTCTAACCTTACGCCGCCATAGCGCCCAACCAATCGCAAGTATCCTAGGTTGCATTTAAACTTAAATGCAGCTCATTTCTGTACGCTTGAACTAGCCTTGATTTTTTAATTAAAAATAAATTAACTCAAAAGCGAAACTCTATTTATGCTTAAAACCATTCAGAACCAGTGGTTTTCAAATATCCGTGGCGATTTGTTAGCGGGTATTGTGGTTGCCCTAGCTCTTATTCCCGAGGCTATTGCCTTTTCTATCATCGCCGGTGTGGACCCTAAAATTGGTCTTTATGCCTCTTTTTGTATCGCGGTAATCATCGCCTTTACGGGAGGGCGTCCAGGCATGATCTCAGCCGCAACGGGCGCGATGGCGTTATTGATGGTGACCCTAGTACGCGACCACGGACTGGAATATTTATTAGCCGCAACCTTATTAACCGGGGTGTTGCAGATTGCGGCTGGCTACTTAAAGCTCGGCTCGTTGATGCGGTTTGTGTCGCGTTCGGTGGTAACCGGCTTTGTTAACGCGCTAGCAATTTTGATTTTTATGGCGCAACTACCTGAATTAACCAACGTAACTTGGCATGTGTATGCCATGACTGCGGCAGGCTTAGGTATCATCTATCTATTCCCGTACGTACCTGTGATCGGCAAAATGCTGCCATCGCCGCTGGTTTGTATCATCTCGTTAACGCTGGTCGCCATCTTCTGGAACATCGATATTCGCACCGTAGGCGATATGGGCGACTTACCTGATACCTTACCTATTTTCTTGTGGCCGGATGTACCTCTTAACCTAGAAACGCTGGCGATTATCTTCCCTTATTCAGCCGGATTAGCCGTGGTAGGTTTATTAGAATCGTTAATGACAGCGACTATCGTTGATGACCTAACCGATACTCCCAGCGACAAAAACCGTGAATGCAAAGGCCAAGGCATTGCCAACATCGGGGCTGGCTTGATGGGCGGTATGGCCGGTTGTGCGATGATTGGGCAGTCGGTGATAAACGTTAAATCGGGCGGGCGGACGCGCTTATCTACCCTCACCGCAGGGGTGTTCTTAATGGTTCTGATTTTGGTGTTGGACGAGTGGCTCACGCAAATCCCGATGGCGGCCCTAGTTGCAGTGATGATCATGGTATCTATTGGTACTTTCAGTTGGGATTCTATTCGCAACCTCAAAAAACACCCGTTATCTACCAACATTGTTATGGTCACCACGGTGATCGTGGTGGTGGCGACTCATAACCTCGCCATTGGTGTGGGCGTGGGTGTGTTACTAGCCGCCATGTTCTTTGCCAATAAGATCGGTCACTTTATGAATGTATCTTCGAGCATAGATGCAGCGGGCACCGAGCGTATTTATACCGTGGTGGGTCAAGTATTTTTCTCCTCGGCCGACAAGTTCATAGACTCGTTTGATTTTAAAGAAGCCATTGATAAGGTTGTGATTGATCTCACCAAAGCTCATTTTTGGGACATCACTGCCGTAGGTGCGCTTGATAAAGTAGTGATTAAATTCCGTCGTGAAGGCGCAGATGTTGAAGTGCGAGGCTTAAACCAAGCCAGTGCCACCATCGTTGACCGCTTTGGCGTACACGATAAACCCGACGCCGCTGATAGCATTATGGGCGGCCATTAAAATAATAATAAGGGGAAACTGATGTCATACGTGATTAGCTGTATTGATGGTGCCTCGCGCAACACCGCGGTAAGTGACTATTCGGCTTGGGCCGCCAAACAATTAGCGGCGCCGGTGATGTTGTTGCATGTACTAGATGAGCTGAAATCGAAAGCTACAACGGAATTATCGGGCAACATTGGCCTAGGCACGCGCGAGCATTTGCTCGAACAATTAGCGGGTTTAGATGCCCAGCGCGCAAAAGTAGCACTTGAGCACGGTCATGTGATGTTGCAACTGGCAGAAGACAAACTGCGCAAACTAGGCGTAGCCGAGGTGGTGCAACGTCAGCGCCATGGCGAGTTAGCCGAGAACCTACGAGCACTTGAAGGTGACGTCCGGTTAGCTGTGTTAGGTTTACATGGCGAGGCCTCAGCGAACACATTGCAACAGGTTGGCAGCCAGCTAGAAACCGTGATTCGCACGGTGCACCGACCGCTATTGCTAACCCCCGATACCTACAGCGAGCCACGTTCAGCGATGCTGGCATTTGATGGCAGCAAAACCACGCAAAAGGGCGTCGAGATGTTGGCGCAAAGCCCGTTGTTTAAAGGCATGCCGATTCACGTGGTGATGGTGGATGCCGATACCGCCAACAACTGGGACAAACTTAAGTGGGCCGAACAAGTTCTGCAGGCCGCTGGCCATGAAGTGATAGTGGCACTGCGCGCCGGCGACGTGGAAGCCACCTTGCACCAGTATCAAACCGAACACAACATCGACTTGATGGTAATGGGCGCTTTCGGCCACTCGCGCATTCGCCAATTCCTGGTGGGCAGCACCACCATGGCGATGCTAAAAGAAAGCCGCACCCCCACGCTCGTACTGCGCTGAAGGACTTGCAGACCCACCTCCGGACCCGGCTCCGGCCCTAGCTCCGTAGGTGGGGCCGCACCGCTTTCCAAGCTTGCAAAGCGTAAGCGATCGTCGCATTATCTTGTAGCAGAAACAACAAGGAATGGGGCGAAGGCATGCCAACTAATAATCAAAAGGGTTCAAGCAAAGAAGGCGCCATCCGGCTGCTACTGCATTTGCAGGCATTGTATCAAGGGCCCAAAACCATCAGCCAACTGATGGAATCCCTCGACGGTCAAGGCGCCGTAAGCAGCAAGGTGCGCCGCAGCGTGCAGCGCGACATGGCAGCGCTAGAAGGCTACTTCGGGGTGTATCGCGACGACGACAACGTCTGGCACATCGACCGTAGCGACTTCGACAAACTGTTTGATATTGAAGACTCGGTGGCACTGGCGCTACTGGTGGCTGAAAAGCAACTGGCGCATATCACCCCCAGCCATATCCTAGAGCCACTTAACGGCTTGTTTAAACGCGCCCAAGCCAAACTCAATAACAGCGACACCGCCGCGGCGAACTGGAGCAAGCGGGTGCGTGTGGCACCAGCGTCACACCACCTAAAGCCGCCTAAAATCAATAAGACGATATACCAGCGGCTGATTAACGCAGCTCTCAGCCAAGAAGTGCTCAAAGTGGATTATCACAGCCATCAAGGTGACGCCGCCAAGCAATTAACCGTCACCGCCTTGAGTATTTTTTATCGCGGCAGCGTGCCATACCTCATTTGTCGCATGCACAGCAGCGACCCAGCACACCAAGATAAAATTCGACAGCTTCCTTTTTCGCGCATCAGTGCGGTAAAACAAACACTGTTTGATGAACCTCGCGTGCAAGGCTTTAACCTGGCCGAATATGAAAAGAATGGTGAGTTGGCCTTTCGTTACGGCGAGCCGTTTGAGTTGCACCTGGAGATATTTAATTCAGTGCGTCGCGAAGTAGAAGATTCGCATTTGGGCGACAACCAGAAAATCACACCAATAAAAGGCCACGACACGGTGTTCAACATGACAGTGACAGTGCCATACACACTGAACCTGATTCAGTGGCTACTGGCCCGCGCGCCCTACTTAAAAGTAAAGGCACCGGCTGATTTTCGGCAGAAATTCTACAAAGAACTGGCGCGAGCCCTGCAGCACGACACCGCCGAGCACGTGGAATTACCGCAAGAGCGAACGTTTTAGTTAAGAGTGTTCGCCCGCAAGCACCGAAACCACGTACTTGTTAAACGAAATACCGGCGCTAAGCGCCTGAGCGGTCAGCTCTTTATGCAATGAAGGCGAGCAACGTATTTGGAAGGTGCCGCTAAACGGTTTTTCTGGTTCAACACCAAGTTCTGCGCAGTCACTAATGTAGTCGTCGACTTCTTGAGCAAAACTAAGTTGTAGCTCAGCGGGCGTAGCGCCGGCATACGTAATCAAGCTATTGATAAACAGAACTTTGCCGTAGAGCACACCTTTGTCAAAGTCGACCTCAACAGTGCCTTGGTAACCTTTGTGTTTAAGTAATTTCTGCATGGTCTCGAAACTCACTTTAATAGCCCTAGTTTTTTAATTTTGGCAATGACGTCGCGTAAAGCATTTCGATCAACTGGTGTATTGCCATGCGACTTATGCAAACGAATTTGGATACTTGGTCGATTAGGATCGTAAAATTTGATTCGGGATCCTGAAGTTTTGCCAAGTCCAATTTCTATCAAACCAAGATTCAGTAAAAATTGCCTTAACTCGTCATGTCGAATGTCGCTGCGCGTTGGGTATTCAAGTATGCGTGCGCGTAATTTCTCTGCCTTGGTCATGAAATCGTCCTTGATTCTAGTCAATTTTATAATTTTTGCAATTAAAAAATAAGTGCAAAATTGTGAAGAGGGGATATCCGCAATGCAAAAGATTTAAAGACCTTGTTTTACTCATGATTTAACTATAATCGATGCTTTGCAGCGCGTGTGAAAAATACGAAATAACCGACATTAAAGCAGGCGACACAAGTTGTCACCCGCGGCAGGCATACTTGAGCTCAAGCTAAGGAGCCCTGTATGCAAGATCGTACCTCTGGAAATTTTCTTCATCAGCAAGTCACGCCCGTTATTGATTTAACAGACCCGCAAGCGGTGTGGACTGATTTGATCAAATGCGAACAAACGCACACCATAAATTTACGTCAGTCTGCGTCACAGAAACATCATATTAGCCTGCGTGGTATGCCGTTGTTACAGCGTATTACTAACCCTGCGCAGGTGCCACTGGTGCTGCACCTTGATCTCCATGCAAAAAAACAAACAGCCGCTGGTAGCATCCATATCGAAGGGCCAATAAACCACGTTGACTTAAGCTGGCAGGGCGGGGACTATTTGCATCAACGAAGCCTAAAAACTGATTATAAGCAGCTGTTGGTAGTGCCGTTTACGGTGTTAGATAACCCCAACGTCGCCGCACAACTGCAACAGTTGTGCGAGCGAAGCCTGGTGATCATTTATCAGGCTAACAGTCGGGCCAGCAGCCACGCCAGCACTTATGAACACCCACCACGAACCGAGCTTACTCTCGATTTTCGGGGCGATATTGTGCTGCATGGCTTAAGCGATATCACCGCACTACACCTCAAGCACAACAATTTCGTGCAAGCCATCCATTGCCAAAAGGTCATGTACGTGAACGGCATTGCTGAGCAGGTGCGGTTAAACAACTGCGGCGAAAACCAGCTGGTATTCACCGGCATCCAGTACCTCATCGATCTCACCGATTGCTGCATCCACCGCTTAACCATTGAAAACGCCGAACTGTTGGGCGTGCGGGGGAAAAGTTATCTCGACCGAGCAGATATCCCTACTCATACCAAAATGACCACCATGAGTATGATCAATGGAGACGTGTTTCCGCGCATTAATGAAGGCACGCTGCAACAATTGCTCACGCAGTTTGAGAAGGCTCCAGCGCAGCAACGCGATCAGGCCATACGGCAGCTACTGGGCACCGTGGGCAACGCCGCGCACAGCAAAGCGCAGTTGTACGGCATCCGCCTGTTAGCAGATTTGGCCAAACGTGAGCCGCAGTATCACTCACAAATATTGCAAGCACGCGACGACATGTTGAAAACCGCAAGCAACAACATGCCGTCGCAACATACCCACCGTGAATGGCGCTTTCCCGCCGACCTTGAACTAGAGGGCTGGCAAGCCGACGTGCAACTGTGGTGCGAACTAACCAAAACACATCCGAAAGAAGTCGATAAATATTACCGACATCATTTACTGCGGCTCGCCCACAAGCCGCGGGTGTACTACGCGTTGGTTATTGTGTTGCTGCAAAACCAGCAGTATCAGCGCTTGGTGTTGGTGCTGCGCAACATCGACGCCGAGCAACGGTTTAACCGAGTTCGGCGCATGGCGCTGAACTCTGAGGTGGTGATGAAAGCCATGCGGCGCTTGGTGTTGAGTATTGATAGATGGCCTAGCAGCCTTGCCCGTACGGTGATATCGCACCTGTTTAAACGCTGCGATGCGAGCGATTTACCGCTCCTTGGCAACAAGCTGTTAAGCCAATCGCCGCAGCTAACACGGAAGATAGCGCTGCAAATGGCAAGCCAGCGCCCGGAATGCCGCACCACCTTTATGGCACTGGCTTTGGGCACCACACCGACACAGGAGCTCTCAAATGTCTAACATGTACAGCTGTAATCCCGATGACGTGAAAGCTATTATCCATGCACAGTTGCAACTTATCCAAAGCGACCCAGCACAAGCACAAGCCCTCGCGCCGCTGATGCTGTGGGGCGCCCCTGGGGTAGGAAAAAGCACTATAGTGCGTGAGATCTGCCAGCAGCACGGCATCCAGTTCATCGATATTCGTTTAGCCCAGCGCGAACCTGTTGATTTACGCGGTTTACCCGTACCCAATGGCGACCACGTTGACTGGCTGCTGGCGGGCGAGTGGCCACGCGACCCCAACAGTCGTGGCATTATTCTGTTTGACGAGCTAAGTGCTGCCGACCGCACACTACAAGCCGCCGCGTACGAAATCATCCTTGACCGTAGGTTAGGTGACTTATACAGCCTGCCGCCCGGTTGGCTCGTTATGGGCGCCGGTAACGGCATGGACGACCGAGCGGTGTCTTACAGCTTCTCAAGCGCTTTGGCGAATCGCTTTTGCCACCTTGAGTTACAACCCAACGCCGACCAATGGTGTTTATGGGCGCGCGAGCAGGGCTTACATAGCGCCGTGATCGCCTTCTTAAAATACGCCCCGCAGCACTTTTTCATGCTCGATGAAAATAGCGAGCGCGGCTGGCCCAGCCCGCGCTCATGGGAGCGTGTGGCGCGCTTGCTGAGCAGCAGCACAGGCCTCAACCGTCATCAACTGCGCATTATGGTCAACGGCCTCATCGGGCCCGCTGCCGCCGTGCCTTTTTTTGGCTTTTGGGAGCTGGGAGACGAGCTGCCGAATGTCAACGACATGCTCCTGGGTAAGATTCCGGTCAGCGTGCCAAAACGCAGCGATGCCACCTATTTATTCTGTGCCGCCATAACAGAACAGCTATGGCGTGGCGATAAATCACAACGTGCGCAGCGGCTGAATGTATTTTTTGAGATTAGCTTACGGCTGAACTCCGACTTTGCCACAATGCTCATGCTGGACGCCATGCGCGATACCAGTCGCAACGCGGCTATTGCTAACCGCAACGCCAGCCTATTCGGCGAAACCATAGGCAATACCGACACCATTCACCCGCAGCGCTCGGCCTGGCTTATTGAGCACCCAGCGTATGAGCAATGGACCGCCAAACACGGGCAAAGCTTCGCCAATGCGCTTGCGCAGGGCGATCTCATGCCGACAGCTAACGCCAGCAACAACGCTGAGGCCGCTCTATGAGCGCCCCCACGTTTGACAACGATAGCCAAGGCCGGCAGCGCCAACGCGAGCTGGTACAAACGCTGGAAAACGACCGTAGCTTGTTGCTGCTCACCCAGCCCTTTACCGCAGCACTCGCCATGCGCCTGAAAATTGTCGCCGTGGGCGGAACACTCAGCGAAAGCCAGCGCATTCCAACCGCTGCCACCGATGGTAAGGCCATTTACTTCAACGTCGATTTTGCTGACCGCATTGACGCCAAAACGCGCCGCTTTGTGCTCTGCCACGAAGTATGGCACTGCGTGATGGGGCACTTAAATCGGCGGCTATACCGCCAGCCCATGCGGTGGAATATCGCTATTGATTACGAAGTTAACGCCATTTGTCACGAGCTACTGGGCTATCATCCAGAGGGATGCTTGATCGCCAAAACCAAACACGGCTTCGAGCGCAATGAAAGTGCCGAAGAAATTTACGAGCGCATACAAGTTACCGAACAAGCCGCTAGTCAAGTGCTCGATACGCACCTAGAAATGAGCGATATCACCGCCACCGAATGGCAAGAATTTACCCAGCAACTGCTGGCTAGCGGCAGGGGCATTGGCAAGTTACCCGGGCATTTAACCCAGCGCATCAAAGGCATTGTCACACCACCCATGCCCTGGCAACAGCTGTTGCGGCGTTATATTCAGCGTCAATTACGCGGCGAACGGCAATGGTTTCCGCCCTCACGCCGGCACATTCACCGCGGGCTGTATTTACCACGGCAGCGCAGCGAACACATTGATCTGACCTTAGCGTTGGACACATCGGGTAGCTGCATTCCTTATCTTGGCCAATTCTTGGAGCAATTGCGGCACTTGCTAGGGAGCTTCGCCTCATATCAAGTGACTATATTGCAATGTGACAGCAAAATTAAGGATATTCGCCAAGTAAGCCCCGATCGGCCACTAACCATCAGTGATTATCAGGTGAGGGGTTTCGGCGGCACGGCTTTTCATGAAGTGTTTGACTATGTTCGCAGCAATCCAACCCAAGCCCTCGTATTCTTTACCGACGGCCACGTGGATTTACCACCACAGCCGCCATCACAACCGGTACTTTGGGTGATTGCTCCGCAAGGCCGTAAGCGCATGCCTTGGGGAGAAGTGGCGCTGATGAAATAATAATCATGCAAGGGCGACACAAACCGTCATCCCTAGGCTTCACAATGGCATTCGTGGAGAAAAATTATAAGTGGAAAAGGGGATGACAAATGAGTAAGCCATTATCGACGTGCCAACTGGTGCACTTGTTAACACGCATACAGAGTACGCCCTACATCAACTGGATGTCGATGTGGGGTCGGCAAAAACAGTTTGATGAATTGCATGCCGAGCTGGATCGGCGTGGTTACACCGGCCCACGGCCAAGCCGACAACTAAAACGCTTACGGGTGGAAGATATCAACCTGGCGTTGTTCAACACCGACCCCATGCATACCTGCTGCGTTGAGAACGATTGCAAGGATGAATACATGCACATTGCCGCACATGCGTTCAAACTTGCGCAGCAAGGCTTTGCCATGGAGGCCGCGCTCTATCAGGCATTGAGCAGCAGTTTTGACGAAGACATGGTGCGTGGCGAACACATCGAAAATGTCATCGCCTTATTGGTCGGTATGCCGGTGGCTGCGGTTGAACTAGCCGGTGATACACATGCCTGATACAGCTAGCACCAACCAGCAACGCCTCGAACAGTTGAAGGCCTTTTATACTGCAGGCGCAGCGAATGATCGTGGTTATACGCTGTTCGATTTATGGAGTAAGCCCGACAGTTGGCTGGAGCGCAGCCATATGTTTATTCAGTGGATGTTTCCGTTAATCACCACCAGTGCAGGCAATATGTACGCGCCGGTTCTAGATGAACCGACCATCAATTTTTTACGCAACAACGCCCGTGCCCAAGACAACCTCGTACGCAGTTTTGTCCGTTTTTGTGCGCTGTTAGGCCTTAAGGTGATCAATACCGAGCAGGGTCCGCAATTAGCCATCGGCGATAATTTTGCGGAGCGCAAAACGGATTGGTTTACCTTTGACTCGCACAACAATGCACGCATTACGCGCGTGCTAACGAGTTTAAAGCTACTCGGTCGAGAAGATTTAGCCAAGCTCATGTATGAGGGCCTGCTCAAACTGATGGCGGATGAACCTGGCTGTGGGATAGGGGAGTATGCAGTGGGGCGCTGGAGGGCTACTCTTAATCAATGATTAACTATCGTATATCGGTATTTCGCCAGTGATTACAGTGAAAGGAAAGGCCCTCAATCATTCAGTCTCTTGCCTGAGTTACATCCAGATTTCAGCGAAAAAGCGGCTTTGTATTTCGGAGATTCCGAACAGTGCATCCGGAATTATTCACTTGCCTGTCACGGGAATTGCTGTTTAATCAACACTAACTTTAGAAGTTTTAAATAGAGAGCCGGTATGTCAAAAATCACCTACTATCGGAATTTGTTGCTAGCAGCAGTATCGATGGTGCTAGGACTTTGCATTGGATTATTCCAGTTAACTCAGGTTAATAGCGGCTTTCCTTTCAAAGAAGAACTACGAGAAAAAAGTGGGCTAGTCAGTTGGGTCCAGAAACACAAATACGGAATACGTTTTGGTTTCGTTAATGAGTCAGTACATCATGGCAAAAGTTTAACAGCAATGGTGAGGCAGGTGAGGGCATGATGCGCCAAATAGGGCTTATTCTAATAACGTTCGCATTCATTGGTTGTAGCAGCTCGCCGAATGTTAGCAGTGTTACGGTAATAACTCAGAGTAATTCAATAGTTGTTACTGATTTAATGCACGAGCTTGAGCGTGAGCATATCGCCGGTACGTTTGATGGCATGGTATTAGTAGTTCATGAACGTGAAACACTACTCGAAGCGGCATTTGGTTTCGCTGATAGACAGCAAATGCGTAAAAACGATGCTGACGTTGTATATGATATGGGCTCTATTGCAAAAACCTTTACCGCGGCTGCGGTGCTTCAATTAGCAGCCAATAATAAAATAGAACTGACTCAAATCCTCGTCGAATTTTATCCATCAAACTCAAATCCTTTCTCCGTTGCATCTATATAAAACTGGGTTTTATCAAGATGGCCGCTTGATAGATAGCAAGATTGCTCGAGGATACGGTGGTGATGATCCCGGCCAAACGACGTTTGAAAAAGAATTAACGTGGGCATTAATGGGTGCCGGTGGCATGGTCACTTCAATAGATGATTTAGCAACTTGGTTCTCTGCACTAAGGAGTGGATGCTTTTTACCTGAAAATTCGCTGAATGATGCGTTCACGAAAGCGATCGATCGATGGTGTCTGGGTAGCCTCGCGCAGACAGAAATAAACGGTAATTCGGTAATTCAAATGGGAGGGAGTACCGATTATGGCTATACCGCATTAATGCAGTTTGTCCCTCATCATGACCTCATGATTATTTTGCTACTTAACGCCCACAATAATAAATACCGAAATGCTACCCACCATCAATTAAGCAGAAAGCATATCCTGCCAATACTATTGCGAGAGTTTGAATAGGCTCGTCTATTTTCTACAACAACTATTTTGATTTGGTTGCATGTGTATGGGGCAATCAGGCAACCAAGGGGGAAATTCATGCATGGCGACTTTATTATAGCTTTTGTGTAATTGCGCTCACGTTATTAAGAAGTTAAGTTAAAGTTTCATGTCTCACAGGAGCTTCTGTTATGAAGTGGCTGTTAATGATCTTTGCCAGCATGGTGATTTCATACTCACCAACAGCAAAAGCCTGTTCGTTTCGGATTAGCGGCGGAGAACTTATCCGCTGCGGCATGACCAAAATCGAAGTGATGAATAAAATAGGTAATCCCGATATGCGCGATCGCCAGACTATTGGCGTCAACACTGGATTTGGTCGCGGTGGCAGATCAGCCGAAGCATGGTCTTATGTTGTGAAAGGTGATATCGGAGGTGAATACTACTTAACGGTACTATTTTCCGGCAATAAAGTTGTGGAAATCGAGACGCAGCAAGTAAGGCGTTAGTGTCCGGTTTGAGCGATGAGCAGACCTTCTGATTTTCGGCCTAATCCAACTAGTGACTAGCCGCCCGTTATTAGTAAGTGTCGGTGTCGCTAGCGATGTACGGCACATTCACTTCGGCAATATTGCGCGTTTTGTTGTTGTGTTGGGTATTTAAATCGTTTACTGTCAATGACATAACAAAAAACAAAGATTGGATATCGTGCGCTCGCTAGAGTGTAAGTGAGCATGCTCAAATTGCCGGTGCTAACTCGGATTCTTTCAAGTTAGGAATGCCTGCTTGCTCAGTAAGTTAAGAGCTGAAAACTATCAATTGGACGAGTTGCTAAACGCGCACGCACAATATACAAAT
>NZ_JANFPJ010000007.1:0-43585 GCF_032227045.1 Pseudidiomarina fusca | reverse complement strand
GGGCGCTCGACTCGCAACAAGTTGCTCGCGTTTGTGGCGGGCGTTATACGTTTTCGGAGTACTGAGTTGGAGCAACTTTCAATTAAGCCAAATTACTTGGTCAAAACCGATAATATTGGATTTCTATTTCCGGTTGTCTGGTCTTCAATCGCTCTAATTTGGGGTGTACTGTTCCACGAAGTGTCAGGTGCAATTTTCATATCAATAATGTCATTATTCTTTGTATGGTTAACTTACAAGCTGACTTCGTTCGTTTTAAGCTTTCAGCAACATAGTGGTATCGTATCGAATGGGCATTATGATCAGGCTATTAAGTTTTTATGGTTTGTATCAGCGTTCGGTTTTCTTGTGTCTATAGCAAATGCCGTACTTTTTCAGCCAGAAAAACATATGTATTACCAAGCCGTATTTTCAATAGTCAGTTTTGGGTTTGCACTAGCCTCGGCGCGAAAATGGGGCTGTCACTATGTGGCTAAATGATATTTTAGCTAAAGCACGTATAACAAGGCGCAGCACTCGCGGCCTGCGGCCGCTGGGATGCCAACCGCTGCGCGGTCGTCACCCGTGTGCTTTGCGTTAGGCTTTTCAGAGATCGAGATGAAGTGGTTTAAAAGAATAATCATATCCTTATCGATAATCGGAGCTTTGCTCTTGGCTGTAGGAGCTGGGTTTGTCTGGTATGTCTTCTCCGATATTCAAGGACGCGATCACCTTGCCGACCAAGCTCTGATCTCAGATTTGGAAATAAACATGGGGAAGTACAAGAAATTAATCTCTATGTTCCGGGAGGACTCTCCAGCCACCGTTATTCACCCAACTTGGATAAGTCCTGATAATGTAATTTCAGAAACACGCTGGGATGAATACAAAACTCTATTTTCAGAGCTTGGCCTTGATGCGGGCATGAGGTCTTGGGGCGGTAATAGCATCTGGTTTATATCTACTGCCCAAGGTTTAGTGACAGGCGGTTCAAGTAAGGGCTACATGTACAAGCCAGAAAACCCCAAGCCCCTGTTTTCTAGCCTAGATAAAATACCAGAGGGCTTAGCAAGTAATGTCAAAGGATATAGGAAAATCAACGATGAATGGTATATCGTCTTTGACTGGGATGATTAAGTCTAACAAATGGCTGCTAGGGACTGCATTACGCTGCGCTTCATGCAGCCCCAGAGCCAGGCGTTAGTTTTTTGTAGAGATGGAGCTTAGTATATGTTTAAGAAGTTTATTTTGGCGCTAGGCATTATTGTGTTACTTACTGGTTGTAGTGCAACAGGACCTAAGTTTACTGAAACTGAAGCACCAGAGGTAAATAAGGCTAAAGTGTATTTTTATCGGCCTTGGGCTATGTTAGATGGCGCTGCATCGCCAGTAGTGCAGATAAATGGCGTAGATAGTTTTGAGATAGGTAATGGTGGCTTCCATGTAATAGACCTTAGTCCAGGCAATACAATAATTGCAGTTAAAGAGGGTGGCTTTATGTCCAATTGGCGTGCCGGTCCGTTACAGATATCTTTCGATGCACAAGCCAATAACACTTATTTTGTTCGCTTAACTGCGGCTCTTGATAACGCAGCTTATGTTGGTGGCGTAGCCAGTATTTCTGGTAACTACTCGCTTGGATTGGTTAATCCAGAAATCGCCAAGCAAGAACTGCGTGAAACTAAGAAAAACTAACAAGGCAAGTCAGCATCGCACCTTCGGTGCTGGACTCGCTAACGCTCGCCGCTGCTTGCGGCGTTAGGTAACTCAATGAACAGTGCCATCGATGATATTAGCGAAGATTACCAGGATTGGGGCTTAGATAATTTATCGTATAAGGATGGGTTACTCACCCTGAACCTAGTTACTTATATAAACGGCGATGATCCTATTAGGTTCATGGTGGTGTTCACCGATACCGTTTTATTCGAATCATACGATGAAAGTAGCCATTTTCAGGATTACCATTTGAACCGTGACTCAGGAGTTATTGGGGTATATACAGCATCGAGCTTACTTGAATATGCTAAAACGAAAACAAACGTCATGTGTTTAAGCAACGATAAGCTATCCCATTACTCCGTAATGACGACAAATGAAATCATTCATGTGTTAACCAGAACTGAGCCAGTGGTGGTAAATGTTACCTAACAAGCGCCATCAAAACGCCGCTTCGCGGCTCGACTCGCAACAAGTTGCTCGCGTTTGTGGCGGGCGTTAGGCATGTCTATGCATAAAATCATTATTATCTTAATTTTTTTATTATTTAACGATGAGTCAAGAGCTAATAGTGCTGTTGATAATATACCTAATTATGAGACACATGAGTTTCAGAGAGCACAAGAGCAAAACTATTCTGGTATGGTTTACATTTGCGTAGAGCTTTCAAAGAAAAATAATTACGCTGAAGATGGAGAGGCGCTTCTTGAAAAATTCAGAATAGCTTCAAAAATATCGCCAGAACACTCGGCAAAGATTAGAAAAGACGCTCAGCGTTGGTGGGCAAGTAAGCCTCAAAACATTGATTACAAATTTTTCTGGGACGATATGTGTGAAAAGCCTATGCAGAACATGCGTGGTTTTTTTGATCTTTAGTGGTTAAGTGTATTCCAGTTTTGATGTACGGTTTGCCTAACAATCCGCGTCATTCGGGGCCTGCGGCCCCTGCGACGCTCACAAGTTCGCGCGCATGCGCGGGGCGTTAACAGGTACTATATGGATAAGTATTCCCTAAAATTCGACGCGTTGGACCGAGAATCATATGCAGTATTCTTTTCTCTGGATGAAGCTACGGAGAAGTCTTTATCTGAATATCCGGAAACATTGAGCCGAGCACGGGGAGCTTTACACTTTGCTCACTTGCTTAGAAGCGGGGGAGAAGGGGATGGTAGAGAAAAGATGGCGGGTTCATACTTGCGAGCCTCATTGGCGGAATATGTTGCGATCGATGAAATGGCCAAGATAGAACTTCAAGATAAAAGGTTCTCTTTATTGGATACTGACTGCCCGCTTCCGCATGTACTAAAAATATTACGTAACTTCCAGATGCATATTGGAACGACAAAAGTTACAGAAGAAAATATGCAAATTTTATACTTGGAAGAGCCTTTCACCTTGGGTAAGTGGGTTGTGACGGATATTCATACAGGTAATTTACTTAATCTCCACGCCTTCCAAGCATCAAAGAAAAAGCCTCCCATCTACAGCGAGGAAACGGCAACGAAGATGGTGCAATGGCTAAATGATGCACAAGCTGCTTTTGGGTTTCCCGATCTGATATACAGAGGGGTGATGGATGCGTGTAATAGGATTGGTGCGAGAACCTGTTAACAAGGCCAGGCACAGCGACGGCTTTTCCGTTACGGCTGCGCCTCCACTACAAAGCCGCGCGTGCTGGCGGCGTTAGGCTAAAACATGAACATACTTATACTGACCTACGGAACCCGAGGCGATGTGCAGCCATATATCGCATTGGGGCAAGGCTTAAAGCGAGCTGGTCACTGTATCACATTAGCCACGAGCTCACGATTTAGAAAGATTATCGAGCATGCTGGGCTGCACTATGCATTCATGAACGACGGCATGCTAACTTTATTGGATGCCCCAGAAGACCAAGGCGCATTGGAAGACACAAACAACATATTTCAAGTTGTGAAGCGCACGCTAGGCTTACTCAAGAAAATAGGCCCAATACAGCGTGCCCTCGTGGACGAGAGTTGGGTCGCAGCACAGCAGTCCAAACCAGATATTATTGTGTTTCACCCCAAGGCCTTTACCGCCCCCGACATTTCCGAAAAGCTCGGTGTTCCAGTTCTGATGGCGCTTGTCGTGCCAGGGTTAGTGCCTACTGCTGAATATCCAAACATGATGTTGCCGCGGCTGAGGTTGGGTGGATGGTATAACAAATTCTCCTACAGCTTTGTGAATCGGCTGATTGGGTTGTCAGTGGCTAAGTACGCTCGAGCTTGGCGCAAGGCTCATCATCTGCCGAAAGCAAAGCGCTTTAGCCTCTTACATACCGCCGATGGCACACCCATTCCTGTTATTCATGGCTTTAGCAGTTTGGTCGTACCACGACCTGATGATTGGCCCCAAACTGCTAGTATCTGTGGTTACTGGCATACTGAAGATGACGACCATTATGAACCCTCACCAGAGCTTTCAGCCTTTTTGAACACAGGTCCACCGCCGGTGTATGTTGGTTTCGGCTCGATGACAGGACGTGACCCTGAACGGCTAACAGATATCGTCATTGAAGCACTTCAAAGAGCAGGCGTGCGGGGGATTCTGGCAACAGGCTGGGGCGGTATGGAAATTAAGGCATTGCCGGAGAGTATTATTGCAGTTGACCAAGTACCTCATTCGTGGCTATTCCCTCGTGTGTGCGGGCTTGTGCATCACGGAGGCGCAGGAACTACGGCTGCTGCCTTACAGGCGGGTAAAGCGTCTATTGTTATTCCGTTCTTTGGAGATCAGCCCTTTTGGGGAAATCGCTTACACTCGTTGAATGCCGGAGCCGCCCCTATCCCATTGAAAAAGCTGACGGTGGAAAGACTTGCGGCAGGCATTAAAGAGATAACCACAAATCAAACTATAATCGAACATGCCGCAGCGCTGGGAGCGAGTTTGCGAGAAAAACACGGCGTGGAGAAAGCTGTTGCAATAATTGAAAGCCTTGTATGCAAGCCTAACCAAGCATTGCAGCGGACAAGCCGCTGAATGCGGCGTTAGGCAGGTCAGTGCTATGGCATGGTTAGGAAGAAATGCAGTTTTTCTGATTAGCGGTTTCATCTTACTGCCAGCTGCTACATATGCACTATTAATGTGGTTAGCTTTTGGTTATGGTTTTGCTCGTGAACAATCCATATATGCAGTTTTAGTAGCACCGTTAATTTTGTCTTATTTTGCCGTATATATTTTATCTATTCGGTTTGCACTTAAACGGCTGAAGTTGTGCGGTAGTTACGGGTACTGGGATGTGTTGCCTGTTGTCTATTTTACAGCCCTATTTTTGTTTTTTTTCAGCGGTGGCTTGGGTTTTGATATCGCCTAACAATCGCCATCAAAAACGCGCCCTTTGGGCGCTCGACTCGCAACAAGTTGCTCGTCGCCCGTGTGCTTTGCGTTAGAGCTCATCATGAATCTGTTCGATCTGCGTAATCCATTTGTAGCTCTTATTGTGTTGGGGAGCTTAATAATCCTGATTTATTCTTCTTGGGGGATATATGCTGTCTCTGAGAGGAGTAGGCAGTTTGATCAATTTGAGCAGTATCGCGCTCATTGGCAGTCATTGAATCTCAAAAACTATGCTTATGTTATTGAAGAAGGCTGCATGTTGAGCTCTACGACTTCAGCTACAGTCCAAAAAGGAGAGCACATTTTCGAGCAGTTCGAAAAGCAACATTTTGGCGGTAAAGCAACGATTGCTTATTTGTTTGAACAGACGGAGCAAGCTATCAAGGAAGCACACCAATTGGAGTTGAGATATAACAGCGATTACGGATTTCCAGAGGAAATACGTGTCGATTGGTCCAAAGATATTATTGATGACGAGTGTTCTTATCGGGTCACGGAGTTTAAACAAAATGAGCTCTAACAAACGCCATCAAAAACGCGCCCGTTGGGCGCTCGACTCGCAACAAGTTGCTCGCGTGTGTGGCGGGCGTTATAAGGCAATGCAATGTGGAAGCATGTAATAACATCAAGTATTCAAGCCGCCTTTGTGGGGGCTGTTCTACTTATATTGGTTAGCCTGCCTGCGTATGGCGGTGCAGCAACAATATTTGGCTTTATTGCATTTCCTATAGCGGTGTTCTGGTGCATTGTGTTGGCGTACCCATTGATTAAGATTCGTCAGAAATATCAACTTCCGGAATATGCGTATTTTGTAATTGACTTAGCGGTCGGTTTTATATTTGGTGCGCTCACACCGGTTTTAATGTTTGGCGTGACTGGCACCGAGTTCAGTTTTCAATCAGCCACTTTTCTGGGTCTTTATGGTCTATTCGGTGCAGCGTGTGCCGTTACTGCATGGAACTATGTGCGTAAAAATGTCAGCTTATAACAAGGCTGTAAACCGGACCCAAATTACTACGCGGCAGTTTGTGCATTCGCTTCGCTCACTGTCGCACAAACTACCGCTCCGTAATTCGGCCCGGTTACAGCAGCGTTAGGTGCTAAAGGAGAGTCAAATGGAATTATCAAATTTTTTACCATTCGTAATGTTGCTGGTTTTTTCTGGACTGTCATTGCGAATATGGAAAACGGAAAGTAACAGTCAAGCAGTTTTAATGATTTGTATGGGCTGGGCAGCTATCAGTGTTCTCAGTTTAGTCGGTAGTATTATGCTATTTGTTGCAGGAGGTATAATTGTGCCAACTATTTTATTCACACTGTCCCCAGTTGCAGCCTATGTGGCAAATCAGTTTAAAAATGTACAACGCACCTAACAAAACAATAAACCACATTCGCTTCGCTCATTGGGAAAAAGCCTCGCTGGCACTTCGTGCCAAAGCACTCGGTTTTTCCCGTTATTGTAAGCGTTAGGCGAACAAGGAGTGTTTTTTTGATTCTTAGGTTTTTAATGATTCTCGCTGCGGCATTTTTCATGTCAGCGTGTACCACAGGAAAGCTCTATTACACCGAGCAATCTGGTAATCGTATTTTGGGTTGCGATGTGGAATTCGTTGGCCTTCCCAGCGTAGACAAATTTGCTGTCGAATATGCGTTAAGTCTTTGCGCTAAAAGTGTCGTCCATAAAGGTCATCAACTGGATGGCAATCAGCAATATCTCGTAAACCTAGACACATCAATTCCTGAGGCGCCATGTGGTCATGCTTGGAACCACGATCTAGCAAAAGCTAAATTTACAGAAGGCTTACTATCAAAGAAGCAATATGGTTATATTGTTGCTCACATAGATCTGGGGCTTGCGGTTGTAAATGAGTGTTCACCTAACAATGCGTAACACTCGCTCCCGTTGGTCGCTGGGACGCCAACCCGCTGCGCAGCTCGTCGCCCGTGTGCTTTGCGTTAACTGTCACGGAAGACCTCAGTGAAATTTGAAGTATCGAGCAATCTCAAAATCAGTCCCGAAGATGTCGATGGGCTCCTCACCATGAAGGGCGTGAATAGGGAGCTGAGTCCCATCATCCGTATGACGGCTCCCTCAGAGTGGTCAAGCAAGCCAATCTTTGAATGGCCTACGGGTAAGGTGCTCTTTTCTAGCTCGATACTCCTTTTCGGTATCCTTCCCATCGATCGGCACACGTTCTTCTTTCAATCCATTGATCGCCAACGGGGTTTTGCGGAGGCGTCGAGCTCTTTAACCAATAAGCTGTGGCACCATCGGCGGGAGATCGATAGAAGCGAGGCATCATGCCGAGTCACCGATACGGTCGAGTTCCAGTGTAGGTTGCCCCTGCTGGCATACGTTCTGGGGCCTGTTTACCGGTTCATCTTCAAGCACCGTCATCAGGTGCTAAGGTCTTTCTACGGTGGCAGCGCCAGTTAACCAGTCAATTAAGTTCGTTCCGGCCTGCGGCCTCCACCGGACGCCCCTGTTGGGCCGCCGCTTATTTCAGCGTAAAATTTTTTGCCTAACCTCGCAGACTATGCTGTAATACGTTGTAGTCACTAGGTATGAGGGGCATAGTCATGAGCGTCACCACAGTTCGCCTTCAAGCAGAAGTTGAACAGCATCTGGAAGCAATCGCCAGCAGGCTACACCGTAGCAAAGGCTGGGTAATTAACCAGGCATTGTCGGAATACATAGAAAAGCATCAGCTTGAGCAAGAGCGGTGGAAACAAACGTTAGAGGCAATGGAGTCTGCTGCCCAAGGTAAGGTTGTTGATGCCAGCGAGGTCCACAGTTGGCTTAATAGCTGGGGAACCGAAAACGAGCAAGATGCGCCGAGGTCAGGTAAGTGAAGCTGGTTTACACGGACGAAGCCATTGATGATTTGAAACGCCTCAGGGAGTTCATTGCGGTGCACAGCCCGTCGTCGGCAGTCAGGATTGCCGCCGAACTGGTTGGCAAAGTCGAATTACTTCCAGACTTCCCCAAAATGGGCGCACCAGTTGAAATGGCACCGGTGCCTGACTCTGTTCGAGATATGGTTTTCGGAAAATACGTCGTTCGATATTCAGTTCATGCCAGTGCCATCATTATTCTCCGAGTGTGGCATGGTCTTGAGGGTGAACGATAGCAATTTAACCAAACACGGCACTCGGACGCCCTTGTCTCCGCTTCGCTACGTCAAGGTCACCGGTGCGCTCTGCGTTATGTATAGGTACCCCATGAACCTTGTCGCTCCTTACTTGGAGGGAGGTTAGGTGGACACAAAAACGTATAAGTTAATCATTTAATCATTGGAGTATTGATGCTTAAAAAATTACTGCAGCATGTGGGTGCGTTTGTAATAGTTATGCTAGCTTTTGCAATGCTCAGTATACCGGCAATTGGCTTTACGTATTTACTGGCCTGGCTGCTAAGTTTCCTGTTTGATATCAATTTCGACAGTGCGATCACTCACGGTGTGCTCTTGGTACTAGCGGCTATTTGGACATTAGCTACCATCAATAGCAAAGAGGGCAGCGAAGAACTCTCCAACATGTTAACGTTGAAGCGCTAACGCATCAGCTGTCATAAAAACGTCATGTGGCACTGTTAGGTTGGCTGATTATCACAAATGAGATAAGTGAAACGATGACACAACACTTAGTACGTGAAACGACGTTAGGCGGGGCCATTATTCTCGGGCTTGGCTCAATTTTGGGTACTGGAGCGTATGTGAGTGTCGGCTTGAGCGCTGAATTAGCTGGGCCAAATCTAGTTATTGCCATTATTCTGGCTGCATTTACGGCGTTATTTAATGGCCTAAGCTCGGCTCAATTAGCCGCGGTACATCCAGTAAGTGGTGGCACCTATGAGTATGGCTATAAGTTTCTTAACCCCACCGCAGGCTTAACTGCGGGCACCTTATTTGTGCTCGCAAAAAGCGCATCAGCCGCTACCGCAGCACTTGCTGTTGCATGGTATTTGCATGGCTATCTCAATACACTTGTAAACACCCCAGCTTGGACCATTCATGGGATTGCAGCGGGATTATTGTTGCTTTTTACTAGCTTTGTACTCAGTGGGGTACGCCGTACCAATGGGCTCAATGCTATTCTCGTAACCCTTAGCCTGATTGGTTTAGTGGTGTTTATTGTTGCTGCATACAGTGAACCTAGCCCACCATTGATTTTTACCGAAGCATCGTTACAGCAATACGATAATGGTATGTTTTTTGCTGCTGCGCTGATGTTTGTAGCTTTTACCGGGTATGGCCGTATTGCTACTATGGGCGAAGAAGTGGTAAACCCACGCCAGACTATTCCCAAAGCCATTGTGCTCACGTTGGCTATCATTAGTCTGTTGTACATAGCCGTCGGCCTAGCTATTTTGCATGTTAGCGGTGCCGAGAGTTTTGCTCAGAGTAACTTTAATATAGCCCAATTAGTGGAGCATTCGACCTGGCATGGAGTGATCGTGCTAGGCGGTATTGTAGCCATGTGTGGCGTTATTCTAAATCTAGTACTTGGCGTATCGCGGGTCGTCTTGGCTATGGGCCGCCGTGGCGATTTACCTCGCAGCCTTGCTCGTCTCGATAGCCAACAAAAATCAGCACCAGCTGCAACTTGGTTAACCTTTGCCGTGATGGCTTTGATTGCTCTCGGTGGCGGTATTGAAACTGCATGGACATTGAGTGCTTTTACGGTCTTGGTCTATTATGGGTTAACTAATCTAGCTGCGCTTAAAGTTCAGCAAGCACAGCGTTTTGTGCCTAAATGGGTGTCTTTTTTGGGCTTAATCGCTTGTCTTGGTTTGGCTGTTTTTATTCCCTGGCCTACCATTGTTCTAGGCACTTTTTTAGTGTTATGTGTTATCGTTTTAAAACGAATAACATCCATAACTAACGGTAGCCCATGAGCCATCACCATCATGATCACAGTAAAGATCTTTCTTCCGAACGACTAGGCTGGGCCTTCGTTCTCAATTTCTGTTTTACTATCATTGAGTTTATTGGTGGGATATTAACCAATAGTACTGCGATTTTAGCTGATGCGGTACATGATTTAGGTGATAGCTTAGCCTTAGGGTTAGCTTGGGTACTCAATAAATTGGGGCGCAAGCAAGCTAATCCGCAATACACCTATGGCTACCGTCGGCTCAGCTTGGCGGGTGCTTTCATCAATGCGCTGGTGCTGATTGCTGGGTCTGTGTGGGTGCTCACTGAAGCGATTCCACGCCTGTGGGATCCGCAAATGCCTGTTACCGAGGGCATGATAGGCTTAGCGATTTTAGGCATAGCGGTGAATGGCTTTGCCGCTTATAAGTTATCAGCGGGCAAAACCTTAAATGAACGCGTGATTAATTGGCACCTACTAGAAGATGTTTTGGGTTGGGTTGCGGTATTGATTGTTGCCATCGTATTGATGTTTGTTGAATGGCCTATTCTCGATCCGTTGTTATCAGTAGCTTTTACGATTTTTATTTTAGTTAATGTAGTTCGTAACCTATTTCAGACGGCACGGCTGTTTTTTCAGGCTGCGCCAGACCAAAATACGATAAGCTCTGTTGAGCAACAACTGCGCCAGCTGGAGCAAGTAAAGGATGTGCATCATTTACATTTTTGGTCGTTAGATGGTGAGCATCATGTTTTAACTGCACATGTGGTCGTAGCTGTCGACTTAGATATAGCGCAGCGGCGCTTATTCAAACAACAAATTGATGCGGTACTGATGCCATTTGCATTGAGTCATACAACCATTGAATTAGAGTTTCCTGGTGAATTATGCCGTGACAACGAGTACCACGAGCATGAACACGAACACGAGCATCATCACCACCATTCACATTAAACCCAGTAGGTTTAGGAGGTAGGTATGTCGACGTCATTTCAAGGTAAAGTTGCTTTGGTTACCGGTGCCGGTTCAGGCTTAGGTGAAGCTATTGCTAAAGCCTTAGCGAGTAAAGGCGCGAAGGTGGTACTAACAGATATCAACCTAGCAGCAGCAGAACGAGTTACTAAGGCTATTCAGCAAGCCGGTGGTGATGCTACTGCTTTTCAGCAAGACACAGCAAAAGCCGAAGCTGCAGAGCAAGCGGTTAAGTTTGCCGAAGCCACTTACGGCGCATTACATTATGCCGTTAACAATGCGGGTATTGGTGGTGCTCAAGCGCCAGCGGGTGAGACCGATTTGGCTGAATGGCAGCGGGTGATTGATATCAATTTAAACGGTGTGCTGTATGGCATGAGATATCAAATACCTGCCATGCTTAAGGCTGGGGCTGAACACTGCGCTATTGTTAATATGGCATCTATCCATGGCATGGTGGCAGCACTTGGAAATGGTGCTTATACCGCCGCTAAACATGGGGTGGTGGGACTCACGAAAAACGCCGCAGCTGAATACGGCCCACAAGGCTTACGCATTAATTGTGTGGGCCCTGCCTACATAGACACACCATTATTAGAGAGTTTACCGCAAGAGTTACGCGATCAATTGGTGAGCCGGCACCCGCTAGGGCGTTTAGGCCGAGCCGATGAAGTTGCTCCGTTGGTATGCTTTTTATTGTCGTCTGAGGCATCTTTCATGACCGGTGGTTATTACTTGGTTGATGGTGGCTACACCAGTATTTAATGCTGTTAGCAACGGTCAGTCGTTACCGGTTAGAGTAACGACTGGCTATGCTAAGCGGGTCAACAAGACCCATGTTGTTGAGAAATTAAGCAAATCTAAATGCCAGCGGTAATAAAAAGACGACGACCGCCGCCCAAGCTACATAAAAGGGTATCAGTTTAATTTGCCACTGCTCCAACTGAACAAATCCTACTCGTGCTCGAATAAACAAGAAGTAATACCAGGCATAGCCGGCTAAACTAGTTAGCAACAATAAGTTTGCCCCTAAAACGGCGATTCTATTGGGAGTCAGACCGAGCTCTAAAATGCGGCCACCTATTGCCAAGAGGGCCAGAAGGTCAACACACAATGCTGTCGCAACTAGCAGCAATTGCAAATAATCAAAGAGACTAGGGCCTTGTGCAGGCGCTTTTGAACTGACACTGTAGAGCACTAATCCAAGTACCAGAATCAGCATCATATTTAACCCTAACAGTACATCTCGTTCTAAATTGAAGCCTTTGCCGGTGACGAGCATCACCATTAAAAAGACACTTAACAGCAGCGTAAACAAAGGAGTAAAGATCCGAGCAAGCACCGGTGCCATCGTCTCTATCGCCCCTTGTTTTGCGCCTACTAGATAGCCTACGATGACCACCGCGCCCATAGCTCCACAAGGAATGATCCATTGACTGGCGAACCATTCCACATCAATGTCAATAAACGAGAAGATACCTATGGTAAATGCTGTTAAAACGGCTCCGCCTAACGCAACAAGCACAAAATAAATAAAGTATTCGCCCGAGAAGCGGATAAAATCCATCTGCTTGGCATCCGAACGCCACCAGTTTCCGCTGTAGGTGACACCTACCATAAACCACAACAACAGTGGCAAATGCAGCATGGCCAAGACAGCCGTATCACCACCAGGTTGCCACGGCATAGCATTCATATAGATAGCCGCAAACAGGGTACAACTACCGACAAACAGCCAGCCCCGTTGCCCCAGCTGCCGTTCAATAACCCAATAGGCTGCTAACATGGGCAAGCAAAACAATGAAATATTATAGGCAAAAAACCATTCATGAGATGCCATGGATACCCCAAATAAAAGGGGAGCTTTAATGGCTATGGCTGCTACCAGCGCTAACAGCAATACCGTCAGCAGAGAAGCCGAACTAGTAGCAGGGCTAAAGACAAGATTTCGCCATAATCGGCCCGCATGTACCTCCGCAAATTCATGCGAAATAGCTGCGATTTGACCAAGCCGTTTGGTGGCGACTAAAAAGGCTTCGTCGGCTGCTAAACCGGCACCGATGAGTGCGTCGATTTCATCGCGTAAATGGCTTTCTAATTCATCCGCATCTTCTTCTTGAATGGCCGATTGGCGTAATAAATAGCGTCGCCATTCAGCAATATTTTGAGTCAGAACAAGATGGTCATCAGGCGGGTTGGAAGTCATAAGGATTATTCCATAATGTGTTTAGGGCGTTGTTGATCACCTGCCATTGTTGGCGCTGTTCAAGAATGGCTTGTTTGCCAAGGTCAGTAATGGCGTAGTATTTACGTTTTCTGCCGCTGTCAGCTAGGCGCCATCGGGCTACCAGATAACCTTGTTTTTCTAACCGATGTAATAAGGGGTACATCATGCCGTCAGTCCAAGTGAGAATGCCGCCAGATAGTTGCTCAACCCGCTTAACGATTTCATAGCCATAAGTTTCACCTTCAGCAATAACGCCTAATACAATAGGAGTGGATGATGCCGCCATCAGATCTTTGGATAAGTTCATATGTAACCTAATGAGTAAAATAAAATGCTTATACCTAGAACTTCTAGGTATAAATTCTATACCTAGATCTGTTATGTATGCAAGAACTATCATTTACTGCTAGGTTTAAGTATCAGTACTTATTGATAAATCAGAAGAAAGGAGCGTGCTATGGGTTTTTTATGGTTTTTATTGGTAGGCATTATTGCCGGTTGGCTAGCAGGTACCTTAATCAAAGGAGGCGGTTTTGGGCTGTTAGGCAATATGGTGATAGGTATTATTGGTGCCATGATTGGCGGCTTTTTGTTCAACGCACTTGGTGTTGCTAGTGGCGGTGGCATCATTTGGAGTATTGTGGTGGCAACAGTTGGAGCGGTGGTATTGCTAATTATTGTGCGCGCCCTTAAAAAGGCTTAGTTAGGTTAAGCAGGTCACCCTAGCTAGGCTTCTTTTCGAGCTGTGCTAGGGCGACGTTTTGCTGCAACTCGTTAGGTTGTTAGCTTATCTTGCGTGCGCAGCTCAAAATCGCTGGCATCGTGGCGTTCATGCAACTGCTTATGCAATTCTCCCCACGTTTTGTTGACGATACGACCGCGCTGCACTGCTGGGCGTTGTGCTATGTGTTCAGCCCAGCGCAAAACATGTTGATAGGTATGAGCTTCTATAAACTCTGCAGCATCATAAACTTGGTTGGTGACTAAGGCACCATACCAAGGCCAAATAGCCATATCGGCGATACTATATTCAGCGCCCGCCACATAGGGATGCAAGGCCAATTGCTTATCTAAAACATCAAGCTGCCGCTTTACTTCCATCGTGTAGCGATTAATCGGGTATTCAAATTTTTCTGGTGCGTAGGCATAAAAATGCCCAAAACCACCACCTAGAATAGGTGCGCTAGCCATTTGCCAAAACAACCAGTTAAGCGTTTCCGTTCGTGCAGCGGGTTGTTTAGGTAAGAAAGCATCAAACTTTTCAGCAAGATACAATAAAATCGAACCACTCTCGAAAACTCGTGTGGGTGGTGTGGTCGAGGTATCTAAAAGTGCTGGGATTTTTGAGTTTGGATTCACCTCGACAAAGCCACTGCTGAACTGTTCACCTTCAAGAATTTGAATCAAATGAGCATCGTATTCGGCGGCTTGAATGCCCTGCTCAATTAATTCTTCCAGCATAATAGTGACTTTCACGCCGTTGGGGGTAGCTAGCGAGTAAAGCTGTAGAGGATGCTTGCCACGAGGCAGCTCAGCTTGGTGAGTGGCGCCGGCCTGAGGGCGATTAATACTAGCAAACTTGCCACCGCTTGCTTGATCCCATTGCCACACTTTAGGTGGTGTATAAGATTGGGTCATACCATACTCCTTGTTATGCAGAGAATGGTTAGTTTAACGCAAAGCGGTGGCGTTTGGACTACTCTACCTCAATATCATTTTCTACCGATTTTACGCCTTCAATGCCCTCAGCCAATTGTTCGGCTAAATCGGCTTCGGCATCAGTTTTTACCAAACCACTTAGGACCACGTGGCCGTTAATAGTTTCTACATTGATTTGACCAGCGTTTAATTGGTCCGCTTCAAATAAGGCAGTTTTAACCCGAGCGGTAATTGCACTATCACTTAAAAAGTCGCCGGCGCGCTCTGAGGCATCTTTAGCGTAGTCGGCAGCATCATTGACTGCTTGCTTAGTAGCCTCGGTCGCTTGCTCTAAACTCGATCGTGCTTTATCGCGAGTTTCTTCTTGCTGCTGCTCAGAACAAGCAGCTAAACCACCTGTAGTTAACATAGCTACAATCACAAGAGTTGCTGTTGTTGGTGCTTTCATGATCAACCTCCATTAAGGTGATGAGTTAATGCAAATAAACGAAAAAATAGCATATACTGGTACTAAGCTTAGTAGAGCTTGATGGTATTTCTAGGTGGTTTACAAAGCTTTTGCGCTTTACATTAAGAAAAGATGGTTAAAGTTTGTTAAGAATGGGAGCTATGCAGGGTGCGCACTATTGGTAATGTTTTGTGGTTTTTGTTGGGCGGGATCCTCATGGGATTAGGCTGGCTATTAGCCGGTGTTATCGCATTTATTACGATTGTTGGGATTCCGTGGGCGCGTTCTTGCTTTGTGATTGGAGTGTTTGCTTTCTTCCCCTTTGGTAAAGAAGCTATCAGCCGTAACGAACTGACTTTGAGAGAAGATTTAGGAACAGGGCCATTAGGATGCCTAGGTAATATTGTTTGGTTTGTACTGTTTGGTTGGTGGCTGGCGCTGGGGCATTTAATATCGGCCGCGGCTCTTATTTTAACTATTATTGGTATCCCTTTTGCGATTCAACATATTAAGTTGGCGGCCCTAGCGTTATCCCCAGTAGGAAAAACCGTGGTCACCATTGAAGAAGCCAGTGCCGCTCGGCAGTTTAATGCCAGTGAAAAAATCTCGAAAATGCGCAATAAATAACAGCTTAATTAACTATGCTCGCTAATAATAAGAAGGATTTATGATGCAGTGGATGATTTATGGAGCTAACGGCTACACCGGTACTCTCATTGCGGAGCAGGCCGTCGCACGAGGCTTGCAGCCTATCTTAGCAGGTCGTAATCAGGCAGCGATAGAAGCCTTAGGTGAGCGCTTAGAATTACCGGTTCGTGTGGTAGATCTGGCCGACCAAGCGGCGTTGCACCAGGCCTTGGCCGAAGTTGATTTAGTCTTGCATTGTGCGGGGCCGTTTGAGCTCACCGCCGAACCTATGATTGAAGCCTGCCTAGCAACTCGTACTCATTATTTGGATATTACGGGTGAGTTGGCTGTGTTTGAATATGCCCATCAGCAACATCAACGGGCGCAAGCTGCAGGGATTGTACTCTGCCCAGGCGTTGGCTTTGATGTGATTCCGACCGATTGTCTAGCGGCACGGTTGCAGCAGCAATTACCTGATGCCACTCATTTAACTTTGGGGTTTGATTCGGCTTCACGGATGAGTCGTGGTACCGCAAAGACAAGCGTCCGGCGTTTAGGTGAAGGTGGTGCGATTCGCCAGCAAGGTGAGATAAAGATGGTTCCGTTGGCTTATAAAACACGGGACATAGATTTTGGTGGTGGTTCTAAATTAGCCATGACGATTCCTTGGGGCGATGTAGCGACCGCTTTTTACAGCACCGGTATTGGTAACGTTGAGGTATTCATACCCGCGTCACCTAACCTAGTTAAAAGATTAAAACGATTGAATCGATGGCGTTGGCTATTGCGATTAAATTGGGTTAAAAACTGGTTAGCGAAGAAAATAAATACACAACCCGCAGGCCCAGATCAGCAGCAATTAGAGCAAGCGCACACCTATGTTTGGGGTGAAGCGACGAATCGTGCAGGCGATCGGGTAGAATTGAAATTAACCGTAATGAATGGCTATAAGCTGACCAGCTTAGGTGCGCTGGATGTAGCGCAACAGGTTTTAATGCAAGCGCCAGAAGGTGGTTATTATACCCCTTCTAAGTTGCTTGGACCCGAGCTGGTTGACCGCTATTTAGTGACATCATGACGATTGAATCATAACGGAGATAAAGCATGTGTTGGTCACCATTGACACCCCTAATGAAAGTTACTATAACGGCGGTCATCGCAGGATTATTTACGTCTGTAACGCTAGCACAGGATGTTGATAACAGCTCAGAGCAACAACAAGGCAAAGATCCTGCGTTTGCGGTGACGGATGTTATTGGCACTTATTGGGAGCTTAGCGAAGAGCAAAAGCGAGGGATTTTTCAGCTACGTACTTACGAGCCAAATTTTATTCTGCCCGTGATCCATAGTTCGGATATCAATGAGCAACCTGTGTCTCCTACTCGAGGTCCCGCTAGTACCTTAGATAGCTACAAGCCGAATGAAGCTAAGATCCAGATCTCATTGCGTACGAAGCTACTTGAAGACGTGATTTTACCGGGCGCTGATTTGTGGGTGTCTTACACACAGACCTCGCTATGGCAGGTGTGGGATGGTGATAATTCATCTCCCTTCCGCAGCACGGATTACAACCCTGATGTGTTTGCTGTTGTGCCTATTCCAGAAAACCTTGATGTGTTGCCGGGTAAGGCGCGCATCCGCTTTGCTAAAGTAGGTTTTGCACACGAATCTAATGGACAAACGAAACCGGATTCGCGCAGTTGGAATTACTTTCACTTTGGTGGAATGATTGAGTACGGTGATTTATCGTGGGAAACCACCTGGAAGCAACGAGTGAATGAAACCGGTGATGACGATGATAATCCAGACCTTATCCGCTACCGTGGAAACTTTGAGAACCGCTTGTTATGGCGGGACTCGTTAAACACCTACAGCGTTACTCGCGTTACTCGAGAGTTATCTTGGGATAAAGGGTCGTGGCAAGTTGACTTTACCCACCCGCTTAACTCAAGTAAGCCCGACGGGTTACGTTTTTACATTCAATTCTTCTCCGGTTACGGTGAAACCTTATTGGATTACAACCACCGCCAAAACCGCATTGGAATAGGGTTTTTGTTGTTAAACATTTAAAAGGATGAGACATGAAGAACTCGACTAAATGGCTGTTGCGCTTGGTAATAATCGCCGCTATTGGCTGGTTCGGTTTTACCTACGTACAGTCGTTGGTATCGGCGCCACCTGAACATATCTCGAGTGGTAATGGACGCATCGAGGCCGTTGAAATTAATGTAGCAGCAAAAACGCCAGGCCGAATTACGGCTATTAAGGTACAAGAGGGCCAAATGGTGGCGGCTGGAGACGAGCTGGCGTTGATGGATACCGCCTCGCTTCAGGCGCAGTTGCACCAAGCCCAAGCGCAACTGCGACAAAGCCAGAGCCAAGTCGTTGCCGCTCAAAGTGAGGTTACTTTACGCGAGTCGGAGCAAGTTGCCGCGCAAGCGGTATTGGCTCAGCGGGTGGCGGAATTGGAGTTGGCGCAAGCGCGTTATCAACGAACCCAGCAGTTGGCCCAACAAGGCTCCATGTCGGCGCAAGATTTAGATAATGCTAAGGCGGCCTTGGTTGGGGCTGAAGCCGCTATTGCTGCTACCAAGGCGCAAGTTGCTGCCGCTGCGTCAGCCATCACGGCTGCGCAAACTCATGTCGCTGGTGCCGAAGCTGCAGTTCAAGCAATGCAAGCGACGGTCGAGCGTATCCAAGTTGAGTTAGATGATAGCTTGTTACTAGCACCACGAGCAGGGCGAGTGCAATTTATTGTCGCCCGCGAAGGCGAAGTTGTGGGCGCTGGTGGTCGAGTGCTTAATTTGCTGGATTTAAAAGAGGTCTATATGACTTTCTTTTTACCCACTGCCGTGGTCGGTAAGCTGGCGATTGGGAGTGAAGCTCGTATTCTGCTCGATGCTGCCCCCAATTATGTGATTCCCGCTACTATTTCATTTATTTCAGACGAAGCACAATTCACCCCGAAAACGGTAGAAACTGCATTGGAGCGCGAAAAACTGATGTTTCGGGTACGGGCTCAGGTGTCGCCTGCACTGCTTGAGCGCTACATCGACCAAGTAAAAACCGGTCTACCAGGGGTGGCCTATGTTCGCACCGATAGCTCTCAGCCGTGGCCCGCGCGATTACAGTTAGCGGCACCGCAAGCAAAGGGTGAGTAATGATGAACACAACGGCAGTGATTCAAGCCGCTGCGGTTTGTCACTGTTATGGTGCTACGCAGATACTTACGGATATTGAGCTCGCCATTCCTGCGGGGGTGACGGTAGGCTTGATTGGCCCTGATGGGGTGGGTAAATCAACCTTGCTGTCTTTAATTGCTGGCGCGAGAAAGTTACAGCAAGGTCAGCTTACGGTGTTGCAAGAAGATGTTCGGTCGAGCCGTGCGCGGACGCGTTTGTATCATCGGATTGCGTATATGCCGCAAGGTTTAGGTAAAAATCTTTACCCAACTTTGTCTGTCTATGAGAATGTAGAATTCTTTGCTGATTTATTTGGCTTAAGCAAACATATCCGTAAACCACGTATCATGCAGCTGTTGCAAGCGACTGGGTTGGCCGTTTTCGCCGATCGTCCAGCGGCAAAATTATCCGGCGGCATGAAACAAAAGCTAGGACTTTGTTGCGCGCTGATTCATGATCCTGATTGCCTCATTTTAGACGAACCCACCACCGGAATTGATCCCTTGTCGCGGCGACAATTCTGGCAACTTATCGCGCGCATTAAAGCACAACAGCCGGCGATGACAGTGGTTGTTGCTACTGCTTACATGGAGGAAGCCGCGGTCTTTGATTGGCTGATTGCTATGCATGATGGCCGTATTTTAACCCAATGTAGTCCCGCTGAATTATTGCAACAAACCCAATCAGAACACTTAGAGCAAGCCTTTGTAAGGTTGCTGCCGGATCACGCCGATTATCAACCATTCGTGTTGACGCCACGAGAGCATGACAGCGCTGCTACCGTGGCTATTGAAGCGCGTCATTTGACCATGAAATTTGGTGATTTCACGGCGGTAAAAGACGTTAATCTAACCGTCTATAAGGGTGAGATCTTCGGCTTTTTAGGTTCGAACGGTTGTGGCAAAACCACCACCATGAAGATGCTTACCGGCTTACTACAAGCCAGTGCAGGAGAGGCCTTCTTATTTGGTGCCCCAGCTGAAAAAAGCTCGGTGGCTATGCGAAAGCGTGTGGGCTATATGACCCAACAGTTTTCGTTGTTTGGTGAGCTGACAGTAACACAAAACTTAGCCTTACATGGACGCCTATTCGGGTTGCATGGTGCTGAATTAAAGGCGCGTATTAACACCATGGCGGAACAGTTTGCGTTAGGTGAAGTACTTGATGAGTTGCCTGATAGCTTGCCATTGGGTGAGCGCCAGCGCTTAAGTTTAGCCGTGGCTATGATTCATCAGCCCGAGCTCTTGATCTTAGATGAGCCGACCTCGGGCGTAGATCCCATTGCGCGCGATATTTTCTGGCGCATCATGATGCAATTAGCCCGCGAGCAGCAAGTGACTATTTTTATTTCCACCCATTTTATGAATGAGGCCGAGCGCTGCGACCGAATTTCTTTGATGCATGCAGGTGAAGTCTTAGTGAGCGATACTCCGGCAGCAATTACCGCCAGTAAACAGGCTGATTCGTTAGATGATGCCTTTGTGGCTTACTTGCAAGATGCCATCGCCGCGCAGCAGCGTACTACCGGTGCTACGGAACCGTCGCAAGCTGCAGAATTAGAGGTATCAACTAGACCAACTAGTAACACGGCAAAACAGCCATTAATATTTAGTTGGCAGCGTCTCTGGAGCTATTTGAGGCGCGAGAGTATCGAGTTGATTCGAGACCCCATCCGGTTAGTTATGGCCACGTTAGGCAGCGTCATTCTCATGGCGGTATTGGGTTATGGCCTTAACATGGATATCGAAGATTTATCTTTTGCGGTGTTAGATCAAGACCAAACTAGTTTGAGCCGTGACTATGTAGCTAGTTTAAGTGGTAGTAGGTATTTCGATGAGCGTCCTCCTCTGAGCAGTTACACAGAGTTAGATGCCCGTATGCGTAGTGGTGAGTTAAGTTTGGCGCTAGAAATACCAGCTGGATTTGCGCGTGATTTGCATCGTGGGCAAGGGGTTGAAATAGGTGCTTGGATAGACGGCTCACTGCCAATGCGCGGTGAAAATGTGCAAGGCTACGTGCAGGGTATTCATGCGCATTGGTTACAAGAGCAGGCACGTTTGCAGGGTTTAGATGGGTTGCAAGGCTTAGCTCAGATTGAGTCTCGATTTCGTTATAACCCTGATGTGAAAAGTCTACCAGCCATGATGCCAGCGGTGATTCCACTGCTGTTACTGATGTTTCCGGCTATTTTGACGTCGCTGGCGGTGGTGCGAGAAAAAGAGTTGGGCTCGATGCTAAATTTTTATGTGACGCCAACCTCCAAGCTCGAATTTTTGTTAGGTAAGCAACTGCCCTATGTCGCTATTGGCATGCTTAATTTCGTTATTTTGATGGTGCTGGCTGTTTATTTGTTTGATGTGCCTATTACCGGGAGTTTGACCGCTCTGACGCTGGCTTCGTTACTGTATGTGATTATTGCCACCACGTTTGGCTTGATCATGTCGGCTTTTGTAAAAAGTCAGATAGCTGCGCTATTTGGCACCACCTTAGCCACGATTTTACCGGCTGCACAATTTTCTGGTTTGATTACCCCAGTGCCCTCACTGGAGGGCGGCGCGCGCTGGTTAGGCGAGGTGTTTCCAACCACCTATCATATTATTGTCACCCGCGGGGTCTTCTCAAAAGGATTAAGTTTAGCGGACGCCGGCTCGGCACTGTGGCCATTAGCCGTTAGTATTCCGATTTTATTGGGCATCGGTGTGTGGTTATTGAATAAGCAGGAGCGCTAACATGCAAATGAAGAATATCCTGCATTTGGGATTGAAAGAATTACGCGCCATAGCCAGAGACCCCATTCTATTGCTGATTATTGTCATGGCCTTTACCTTATCGGTTTATACCGCAGCTTCAGCTATGCCAGAAACGCTACACAATACGCCGATTGGTGTGATAGATGATGATCGATCACAGCTTTCTAGCCGCATTGTCCAGGTGTTTGATGAGCCCTATTTCATGCCACCAGAGGCGGTTGATAGTCACCAAGCCGATCGGTTCATGGACGAAGGACGTTTTACCTTCATCGTACACATACCTAGTGGCTTTCAGCGTGATGTCTTAGCGGGTAACCAACCGGCTCTTCAAGTCTTAGTAGATGCCACTCGAATGAGCCAAGCTTTTACCGGTAACGGCTACATTCAGGCCATGATTCAACAAGAACTGCAAGACTTTGCACAAACGGATACTCAAGTTCCAGTGCAGTTAAGCATGCGTTCGCGATTTAACCCGGAACTCAATGGCAGCTGGTTTTCTGCCATCAATGAGGTGATTTCTCAGATCACCATGTTGTCGATTATTCTGACCGGAGCTGCGCTCTTACGTGAACGTGAACATGGAACCGTTGAGCATTTGCTAGTGATGCCGATTACTCCGTTCGAGATCATGGCTGCCAAAGTTTGGTCAATGGCATTGATTGTGTTGGTGGCGGCTAGTTTATCGCTACTCGTGGTGGTTGAAGGAGCGTTACAGATACCTCTAGCGGGTTCAGTCGGCTGGTTTATTATCGCTATGGCTTTTCATTTGTTTGCTACAACCTCACTAGGTATCTTCCTGGCCTCGTTTGCGCGCACGATGCCGCAGTTTGGGTTGTTGCTGATTCTTGTTATTTTACCGATGCAGATCCTTTCTGGTGGCATGACCCCGCGCGAGAGTATGCCGCAAGTGATTAGCTGGATCATGAGTGCGGCGCCAACCACCCATTTTATTGAATTAGGCCAAGCTATTTTATTTCGTGGGGCTGGGTTTGCTCATATTTGGCCGCAATTAGTGGCCCTCATTGTGATAGGATTAGCCTTCTTTATGATCGCTCTAGCCCGCTTTAGAAAGGCGCTGGCAAGTATGGCGTAATGACAACGGTTAGCTCGTCGTACCCTGATAAGAATAAAGGTAACAAGAACGGAACCTGCGCATGTCTGATAACTATTTACTGAAACTATACCATCAGTGTCTAAAGTACCCTTTTGGTCGCACGATTTTCTCGCGGATGTTTGCGCGCAAAGCACCTTACTTTGCCACCATAAAACCAACCATCACCGAGCTCAAACCTCATTATTGTGAGTTAAGGTTCAAAAAACGTAAGGCAGTGCAAAACCACATGGGTACTGTGCATGCGATTGCTTTGTGTAATGGTCTAGAAATGGCGATGGGGGCACTAGCTGAAGCCTCTATACCCAAACACCTAAGGTGGATTCCTAAAGGCATGACGGTGCAATATACCGCCAAAGCCGATAGTGATATCCGCATTATTGCCGAATGCTCTGCTGCTAGTTGGCAAGCGGGCGATAGTGCTATTTGTGTACGCGGGTTGCGAGCTGATGGTCAGGTAGTGATAGAAGGTACCATCACCATTTATATTTCTGAAAAACCACCACAGAAGTCATCATAACTAAGTAGAATGACGCTGCCGCAGTGCGAGTAATTCGCGTTCAATCGCAAACACATGAGGGTCATGGTCATCAAGATCTCGCAAGGCTTGCGCTAATAACAGTAAATATTCGTCATTGGGGCCACTAGGCCCTGCTGATTGTGCAATATGCCGAGCTATTTCCTGCTCACTAGCGGGGCCTAAATAAGCGTCATTATCAGGCCCTGCAACATAGACTAATCCGTTTACCGTGCCGCTACCGTCTAACCATTCAAATTCAGTGAAGAAGCGTAAGTAGCCATTTTTTTCACGATGGTCTAAATGCTCAAAAACTACTGGCGTAACTTGGTACGCCATACCACTACACTGCGCATTTTCGGCTTGAACGAGTGTGGCAACCCGGCCTGGAGCTGTTGGAGTGCCTCGATGGTCGTGAGAGCCTTGCCAAAACCGTCGCTGCCAGCCATGGATGCGCGCTGGGCGTCGTTGCAAATAGCTAAAGTCAGCTTTATAAATAAGTGAGCCATAGCCGAACAGCCAAACTGAATCGAGATGATCGAGCGGTTGCTGGGCCTGATTTATTGCAACAGTGTTATGTGACATGGGCGAATCGTTTACCAAGTGATGAGCGTTAACTAACTCGTTTATAATTTTTCCAGCATTGCGGCGGCGCCTGTGGTGCGTATTTTCGCAGCTTAGGCTGTCGCAAATTCCAAGGTTACCTCTTTGGTTACCCTGAGCTGCTTACCAGTTGGCAACAAAAACTGCAGCAAAGTACCACCCTATAGTTGCGTAGAACGGCGGCTTACATCCAGCGCTGCTGATTTTGTCCTACTTGCTGTATCCATTGCTGTTGTAGCTGTAATGCCGACGCCAGCGACTGATACTTGATAACTTCAGCACCCGCAGCAGTGTGCACAATGATGTGCGCAAACCCAAGCATTCTTAACCAAGGCGACTGGTACACATCCAGTTGCTGAATTTTATAATAGGGATACCAGTTTTCGGTCCGTCCCAGCACGCCGTGCTTGACGGCTAACCAAGTGCTGTCATAACTGAAGCCATAATTACGCCAGCGAAATACCACATAGGTTTGCATTAATCCCCATAGTAAGACGGCAATTAAGAAGCTGCTTGTGAGGCTCAGTTCGATCGCAAAATATCCGACCAAGCAGGCTATCGGGGCTAACCAAGCAACCCAAAAGGTAGGGCTTAATAACGCTAAAGCACTGATGGATTGCCAATGAACTTGATTGGCATTGGTGAGGTTTAGCTGCTGCCTAAGTTCATGTAAGAGTTCGGGGTTAACGACTGGCAGAATAAAGGCACTCGACCCAGCGGTATGCTGTGCCATGGTGGGTTGTAACTGACTTACCCGTACGCGAAAGCGTTTGAGTAGACGCGCTCGTAAATTTTGCTTGATCTGAACTCGTTGTAGTTTGGGATACCTGAAACTCACAGTACGGATACTAAAAAGGCCACTACGAGCCTGATAACGGTCTCCATTAATGCTGACAGCTAGATCATAATAAGTGATAACGGTTACCGCTATGGCAAGCACAAACAATAGGCTTAACACCGCAAGCACTAACCCGACATTTAACCACAGGCTACTTTCAATAAATCCGATATTTGCTTCTAGCCAGGGCACCATTTGCTCTTGTAGCCAATCGGTTTGCGACAGTGGATAACTTAACAGCGCCAGTAGCACAAAGATTTTATTGTCGATGACGCCGGCTTTAATGATTTCAGCTAAATTGAACTGAGTTTGCCATTGAGGTTCTTCTGCCGTTGCAGCTTGTGTCGCCTCGGTGGTGGCGCCAGGCTCGGATTCTACAGCGGGCGCGGTAGCCAGCATGAGCTGCCGCAACTGCTGTGCTTGCTGCATGGGTAAACCAGGGATCTCTACTTCTTTGCCCGCAGAGCCGGCGCTATCGACTTTTAAAATGGTGAGGTTAAAGGGGCGAAAGTACCAAGTTTGTTCGAGTTCGGCTTGTTGAATGCGCTCATATTTCAAGGTTAGGCTTTTTTTACCAAGGACGCCGGTTCGTAAATGCACCGCATCATTGCTTAGCGCAAATAAAAAGAAACGATGATTGAGCAAGGCGCTGATAAAAATATAAACCAAATAACTACCACCGAGTGCGTAAGGCACCCAAGCACTGTCGGTGACAAAGATAACTGCTAGCGCAGGCAGAAAATTCGTAAAGTTCTTGATGAACAACTTAATTTCTTTGGCGATAAAAAAGCCAAGGGTTAACCATGGTGTGCGCTGCCACTTAAGTTGTGGCTGGGTTGACTGCTCAGACATGCTCTTCAGTTTCCGTGGCTACTGGGCTAGATTCGGTTGCAATGGCATCAACCAAAGCGGCTTTCATAGCTTCTGCTGTGGCTAGTTTGAGCCCGGGAATACTCAGATCGGCACCACCGCTACCGGCCGTATATAAGGTTAAATGTGCTAAGCCCAACGTGCGCTCAATCAGTCCTTGTCGCACTTCAACATGCTGTATGCGATTAAGCGGCACCGCCCGAGTTAAACGCCACAAGGCGCCGCGGCGTAGATACATGGATGCATCTGTACGCGCGTAAGCGGTAAACTGAAAGCGTCGAGAGCTCCAAAAAAGCCCCAAAAAAAGTGTGATGACAGCCCAAGGAATCGCCAGCCATAGCGCATTGGGCAGCCATGAGGTATTAGGGACCCATAGATAAAAAACTGCGCCAACAATGGCGAGTAAGCCCATATCTAGTATGACAGCTATTTGTAAACTGGTTTTATAGGCCGGCTCAACCGGCTGCCAAGTAATACTCATCTAATCCATTCCTTACTTGAAAAAGTAATAGGTAACACCCATACCTATATTACATTCAATGAAAACCGGAGTTCGGCATGAAAATTCTAATGGTACTAACGTCACACGAACAACTAGGTGACAGTGGCCACAAAACTGGCTTTTGGGCAGAAGAGTTTGCCGCCCCCTACTATGCTTTTAAAGACGCTGGCGCTGAGGTTGTGCTAGCTAGCCCCAACGGAGGCCAACCTCCGATCGATCCTAATAGTCAGCAAGCTGCAGCTCAAACCAATGAGACTGTACGCTTGTTTGAAGATGAAGCAGCTCTGGAGCAACTCGCTAATACGCTTCAACTTAGTCAAGTAACAGCCGATGGTTTTGATGCTATCTTTTACCCCGGTGGCCATGGTCCGTTATGGGATTTAAGCGAAGATCCGCTATCCATTGGCCTGATTCAACAATTCTGGGAGCAGGATAAGCCAGTAGCAGCGGTATGTCATGCCCCTGCTGTTCTTGTTCATGCCAAAACTCCAGCCGGAAAGCCGCTCGTAGCCGGCCGCAAGGTGAGTGCTTTTACTAACAGCGAAGAAGCTGCAGTGGGCTTAACCGACGTTGTTCCCTTCTTATTAGAAGACAAGCTACAAGAGCTGGGCGCGCACTATCAAAAAGTAGACGACTGGAAGCCACTGGCAGTGGTTGATGGTAACCTTATTACCGGGCAAAACCCTGCTAGCTCAGCGGCAGTTGCACGAGCTCTATTGCAGCAGCTAAAGCACTAAAACCTGTCTTGCTAAGTGGTGCAAGAGTGACAGATTGAGTAGAAATTAAAACTGCAAATTTGTAACAAAAAAAGCCAACCGCAAGGTTGGCTTACCAACGGTGAGTCAGATTGATGCCTAACTGTAGCTCGCGCTCGGTACCTGGTTCAAAGGCTCGACCATTACCTTGATTAACTACGACCGAGCCCACATAAGTGCGGTTAGTGAGGTTATGCACTTTAAGCCAAGGCTCAAGTTGCCACTGCTGCCATGCCCACTGAGCCTGCCAACCTAAGTGCCAAAGGGTATGACTTGGGGCAATCACATCGTTGGTATCGGTTGCGGCAATATCGCCACGGTATTCGGTGACTAGGCTTATTTGCTGGTACGGATTGAGCTGCCAGTTCCATTGACTAAACAATTGTCGTTCGGCGACTCCGGGTAGGCGCGCACCATTGGCATAATTTGCACTTAGCCAAGTTAATGCAGAGCGCCAAGATAAAGCGTCGGTTAGCGCCCAATAACTTTCTAACTCGACCCCTTCACGCTCGGTTAAACCGGCGTTGGTATAAGTGGTGCGCCCATCGATACTTTGGTCAACTACGATTTCATCGGTGGTATCAATCACAAACCCGGTTAGCTGCAAACGTAAGCTTTGGCTTTGCCACTTCAAGCCAAGTTCCCATTGCTGATTAAAAGCTGGGCCTAACTGAGTATTTAAACCGGTTTCATTATTGCTGTAAGCTAACTCAGTTAGCGTAGCCGTCTCAAACCCACGACCACGGGCAATAAACACATCTAACTGGTCGCTCAGTTGATAGCTGGCGCCTAAGTTCCAACTCCATGCATGTTGCTGTTGCTCGCCACTATCATCGGGATTGCCAGCCACGATAAAGTAATCATTCACACGAAAGCTCATGTCACTGTAGCGTAAGCCAGCTTGCAGGGTGAGCTCAGGTTGAGGTTGCCAGCGAGTTAAGCTGTAGAGGCCTTGCTGAGTCACTTCACCCAGTTCATTGCGGCGTAATTCTCCGCGCTCGCCAAAGTTGTTCTCATAGCCAAAACGACGATCGTTTTGCTCTGCTACATGCAAACCCAACGTTGTGGTAACCGGTTGCGCCAGCTGCCATTGATAATCATAGCTAGCATCTAAGCCGGTAAAATCCCGACGCAAATCGATGACAGCACCCGATCCGCGTATATCATCGCCAGGAAATGGCAAATATTGCTCAATACTCCGCCAGCCCCGCCAGGTACTTACATTCCAGCCAGCTTGGCTACGCAGAGTTACCGATAGCTGTTGATGATGAATCCGTTTGCGCGTATTAAAACGCTCGGCACCGGCAAAGGTTTGTTGAGGATCTTGCTGCCACGCGCTTGGGGTAAGTGAGCCAGGGTCTTGTAGTAGCGGCGCATTATTGTCATCCGCACGAACAATCAATTCGATACTGTCGGTGAGGTTGTGATACCAACGTAAAGCATACTGGTCGCGCTCTGCTTTATTGTGCGCGCGAGGGCCATCGGTGCGAAATCTAGCACCCACGAGTTTTAATGCGTTAGTGTCGTTAACCCATTCACCGGTAACTACTTGGCGTTGCGTATTATTTGCTGCGCCAGAGGCGGCAAGACTTACAGATGAAGACTCTGGACGCGTACTAAACCACTGGATGATACCACCGGCACTATTACCATAAATAGTGGCAAGGGGGCCCCGCAAAACCTGCACATTAGCAGGCTCATCGAGCAGAATGCTGGAGGTTTGTGCTTGGCCATCGGGCATACTTAGCGGAATCCCGTCAAGCTGCAGCACCACCCCACGCACTCCAAAAGCTGAGCGCGCACCAAAACCGCGTAAGGTAATCCGCGAATCTTGAGCGTAGTTGCCACGTGAATCAGCTTGGACTCCGGCTAGGCCTTGTAATAGCTCCGCCGCATCCACTCGCATGCCAGATAGTTGCTGTGTAACCTCAAGATTAGAGGTGGCAGCGGCTGTTTGTTGCGCACTTTGCGGAGCGGCTGGATTAACGACAATAACTTCATCTACAGTAACGCTAGCCGAAGCTAGCGTTATCAAAGGCAGTAAGTAACCACTTACAAACATAAATTACTTCGCTGGTTTGATTTGGATTAACTGACCATTACGATCATCGGTAAGCAAATAAATATAGCCATCCGGACCTTGTTCAATGTCTCGTATACGCTGCTCAATGGCATCTTCAAATAAGGTTTCTTCGTGCATGACACGATTGCCGTGCAGGTCAAGTCGAGCCACTTGTGAGCCTTTCAATGCAGCCACGAGCAGATCGTTCTTCCATGCTGGGAATTGGTCGCCGGTATAAAAAATCATATTAGACACGGCAATGGACGGCACCCAGTAATAGTGTGGCTGCTCAGTACCAGCTACATGGGTCTTATCGCTGATGATGCTACCATCGTAATCAACACCATAGGTGGCCTCTGGCCAGCCATAGTTTTTGCCCGGCTGGGGGATGTTGATTTCGTCACCACCTTTGGGGCCATGTTCCGCCGTCCACAATTCACCTGTTTCGGGATGAAAGGCGGCACCTTGAACATTGCGGTGACCATAAGACCAAATTTCAGGCAGAGCATGGGCTTGGTCAACGAAAGGGTTATCGCTAGGGACTGAGCCATCGGGCTTGATGCGAACCACTTTACCATGATGATTATCCAAGGTTTGTGCATCGGCCATAGCGGAATAGCGGTCGCCCAGAGTGATAAATAAATGTCCATCAGGAGCAAAGACTAAGCGCGAGCCAAAATGCGCACCGCTTTTGTATTTTGGCGCACCTCTAAAAATAACTTCAACTTGGGTTAAACCATTATCACCAAGCTTGCCGCGGGCTACCGCCGTGCTATTACCCTCGCCCCCATCGGGGTCGGCTTCAGAGTAACTTAGATACACCCAGTTGTTGCTGTTAAAGTGGGGATCGATCGCAACATCGAGCAGGCCACCTTGGCTACGAGCAACAACTTCAGGAACCCCAGCTAAAGGCTTACTGACGATCCCATCGAGGTTTACTCGTCGCAGTTGGCCGCCCTTTTCGGTAACTAGCAAGTCACCACTTGGTAAAAAAGCCATACCCCAAGGGTTTGCTAAGGAGTTAGTGAGACTGGTTATTTCTACTTGATGGCGTTCGGTAGCAACGGATTCTGCATAGCTAGCGGTACTGGTTACGGCTAGTGCGCCAGCGATGGTTACGGCGAGCAATGTGCGAAACATAGGGTGCTCCTTGTTGAATAATAAATTTTTGGTCTCAATGTAAATATCGTTTAAAGCCAAATTTGGATTGTTTTGAGTTAGCTATACTTTGTAAAGAGTACGGTAAAGAACATTAACTACAAAATTAACTACAAAAGAATAGCGTCGTCATTTATCCAGTTATTACTTGCTACATAGCTGAGATAACACATTTGTTGGCGACCAGCTAAACTAATACAGGTTTGTCAGAGTATCGGATATTGGATAAAAGCACCAAGGAGAAAATAATGAATCTATTAAAAAGCAAAACGGTTAAAGCCGCGGCTCTAATTGCTGCAACCTTACACTTAAGTGCCTGTGGAACCATTCTTTATCCGGAGCGCAAAGGCCAAGTTAGCGGTCAAATTGACGCTGGCGTTGCGGCGTTAAATGGTATCGGGCTATTGTTTTTCTTAGTCCCGGGCGTAATAGCTTTTGCCGTGGATTTCTCGAACGGTACTATTTATTTGCCAAATTCAGCTGCTGCTAGCGGTGAGGATGATGTGCGTATTGTTCATGCGGGAAAAGATTTAACTGCCGATCAGTTACAAGAGTTAATTTCAGCAGAAGTAGGGCAACCTGTTGATTTATCGCAAGCGCAAATTCGGTCTGAGAAAGCCGCTACGCAAGCTGCTATCCATATGCGTCTAAATGAACTAACGGTAGCTCCGTAACTTAGCTACCGTTAGCCAGCCAGGGCCGTTAGTTAAGTAGCGGCTCTGGTAATAAGCTCGCAATACACTCGGCTAAGCGCCGAAACGTCTGCCGCCGGTTTGTGGTAGGTCGATAAATGAGGCCTATATCACGAGAAGCTTGCTGTCCGACTGGGGTAAGCGCTACTAAGTCCGTACCATTCAAAATCCCTCTATCGATAGCCATTTGCGGTATGAAAGTGGCGCCTAAACCAGCGTCGGCCATTTGCACCAAACTGTGCAAGCTGGTCGCGGTAAACGGATTAATTTTGCTTGAATCGGCTAACTCACACGCTGCCACCGCATGACCGGTTAAACAATGCTCTTTTTCTAACAAGAAAATGGAGTTGTCAGGTAAACGATTATATTGCACCGGCTCTTGTAAATTTTCAGCTAGCGATTTGTGCATGACTAATTTAAATGGGTCACGACCAAGCAAATAACTTTGATTACCCTGTACATCAAATGGCAAAGCTAGCACCAACACGTCTAATTCACCATTGCGCAGCAAGTTGAGTAAGCTGCTCGTGGTATCTTCACGAATGTTCAACTGTAAATTAGGGTATTCACGCTGCAGCTTCTTGGTTAAATCACCCAGCAAGAAGGGGGCAATGGTTGGAATACAGCCCAATCTTAGTGGGCCTTCCATGGTTTTGCCTTGGCTTTGCGCAAAATATAACAACTCTTCGGTTGAGGTGAGGATGTTTCGAGCTTGTTTAACTACCTCTTCCCCCATTCCGGTAAACAAAAAAGATTTGTGGTCGCGCTCTATGAGTTGGCAGCCTAGTTGTTCTTCTAAATTCTGAATACCACTACTTAAAGTGGACTGGCTGACATTGCAGGCTTGTGCAGCGCGATTAAAGTTCTGATGTTCATGTAGCGCTAACAGGTAACTTAGATTTTTTAAGCTGGGCAACTTACTCATATCGCTCTTACCTTTTCTGACTAGAAAGTATTGCGGAATAGTTCAATTAGTATTTTCGATTATGATAATCCGTTTTATTCGTTTTAACAAATTTAGTTAACCGCCTATTATAGTCTCCGAGCTGAGGCAAGCAGCCTCGTAAAAAGTTAATAACTTTATTTAACTCAGTCTGACAAGGAGACATTTATGTTAACAGTAGGCGATAAATTACCAGAATTTGAAGTGGTTGGTGTTAAACCTGGTTTCAACATGCCAGAAGAAAATGGTGTTAGCGCATTCGAAACCATTAATAACAGCAGCTTTGAAGGTAAATGGAAAATCATTTTCTTCTATCCAAAAGATTTCACGTTTGTGTGCCCAACTGAAATCGTTGAGTTCGCAAAATTAAACGAAGAGTTCGCTGACCGTGATGCAGTGGTTCTTGGTGGTAGCACTGACAACGAATTCGTGAAATTAGCATGGCGTCGTGAACACCCAGATCTTAAGAGCTTGAACCAGTGGTCATTTGCAGACAACGGCGTTAAGTCTTTAGTAGATGGTTTAGGCGTTCGTGACCAAGTAGAAAACGTAGCTTTACGTGCAACTTTCGTAGTTGACCCACACGGTGTCATTCAGCACGTATCAGTGAACAACTTGAACGTTGGTCGTAACCCAACAGAAGTACTACGTATTTTAGACGGTTTGCAAACTGACGAATTGTGTCCATGTAACCGTGCTGTTGGCGGTGACACCCTGTAAGACAACGTTACTTTCCCCACATTGAGTGACGTTCTAGGTGCCGCTTTAAGCGGCACCGTTTTTAAGCGGAGGAATTTTTATGAGCATTGCAGATTACAAACAAGGCTTGGGCGAGCACGGTAAAGATACCAAACTGAACTTGTCGAATATTTTCGGCAATGTGGATACTTCGGGTATGACCGCGACCCAGTTTTACGGAACTGCTTTATCTTTAGTTTATGCTATCGGTGATGAAGAGCTTATCGCTGCGGTTAAAACTGAAGCAGAAGGCAAAGTTGAAGATAACGTGGATGGCGCAGCGAAACTTGCGGCAACCCTGATGGCGATGAATAACATCTATTATCGCTTTTTACATTTATGCAGCGATAAGCAATTCGCCAAAATGCCGGCTGGCTTGCGCATGAATGGTATGGCTAACCCTGGCGTCGATAAAGCTGATTTTGAGTTGTACTCATTAGCTGTATCAGCCTTAAACGGTTGTGGTATGTGTATTGACTCGCACGTTGGCGTATTGTTAAAGCACAATATTTCAGCGCAAGCGATTCAGAACTCGATCAAAATGGCGGCGGTTCTGAACGCGGCAGCAACGGCTAAACGCATTGCCTAAGTTTGTTCGTCTGATGTCATATTCTCGTCACATGCACTCTTTATAGTGCCTGCAACTTCCCTGAGATCTGGTTGTTCTCTTTATACCCGGCCCCCAAGCCGGGTTTTTTTTGTCCGTAATTCAAGGATTATTGGTGGTTTATTGCGCTGGCCGCTAGACTGTATTTGGCATTATTGATTCAGATCAAAGAATAATAGAACTAATCATTCGGGTTATTTTTTATCTAGCTAAAGTATGGGCTGAAGCCGTGCAAAATGAGTCAATAGGCGTATAATCGCTGAGGAATTAGGCCACTAGCTGAGGGCGTCGTACGGTTATGGAACAAAAAGTTAAAGTGTTGGCTGCAAATCAAGTGAAAATTGAGCGGCCCGATCCAAATAAGCGCAGTAATGATTATTCTCCGCGTAATCGTATTTATGTGCGTGACGTGAAAGGCACCCTGGAATGGTTTCGCCGTGGCTTTGGTTTTATCTTATTAGCTATGTTTGCCCTAATTCCTTGGCTGCAATGGAACGGTGAGCAAGCCGTCTTACTTGATATCGCTGAACAGCGCTTTCGTATTTTTGGCTTAACCTTGTGGCCGCAAGATTTAACCATTTTGGCTTGGATAGCGATTGTTTCAGCTTTCGCACTCTTCTTTGTGACAACGCTTTATGGTCGGGTGTGGTGTGGCTTTATGTGCCCACAAACCACCTGGACTTTTATCTTTATGTGGTTTGAAAAGAAATTTGAGGGCTCACGCAATCAGCGGATGAGTTTAGATAAGCGGCCTTGGGATTTTGACAAGCTATGGCGCAAAACAGCAAAGCACGTATCTTGGGTGATAGTCGCCTTGCTGACGGCGATGATTTTTGTCGGATACTTTACCGATATTCGCTCGTTATTTACTAGTTTTTGGACTTTTGACGCGGGTTTTTGGGCCACCTTCAGCGTGATCTTTTTCGCTTTTTGTACCTACGGTAACGCAGGTTGGATGCGCGAAATCATGTGCACGCACATGTGTCCATATGCACGTTTTCAGTCAGCCATGTTTGATAAAGATACGGTTACTGTGTCTTACGATACCAATCGCGGCGAACCACGTGGTGGCCGGTCACGTAAAAAAGACCCTAAAGAGCTGGGGTTAGGCGACTGTATTGATTGCTATATGTGCGTTCAGGTTTGTCCAACCGGAATTGATATTCGTAATGGCTTACAGTACGAATGCATAAACTGCGGTGCCTGTGTCGATGCCTGTAACGATGTCATGGATAAAATGAATTATCCGCGCGGCTTGATTAGGTTTACTACCGAGCGCAATCTGCAAGGCGGTAGAACTCACAAACTACGTTTCAAAAGCGTCGGTTACTTTTTAGTGATGCTGGTGATGTCTGGCTTGTTGGTCTGGGATATTGCGACCCGAGTACCGCTAGAAGTTAACGTGATTCGCGATCGTAATCAGCTCTACACCTATAACATGGATGGTTGGGTACAAAACGTATTTACGCTGAAAGTTCTGAACAAATCCCAGTTAGCTGATGACTTTGTGATTACCGTAGAGGGTTACGATAATGCCAAACTCATGGGACAAACGGAGCTATCTATTGGTGGCGGTGATGTAGCTACGGTGCCGTTAACCTTAGCCATAGATCCTGCTGACTTACCTCCTCGCGGTAATGCGCCACAAGCTAGAGTTGAAATAAACTTTGTGGTGCAGAACAAACAAGGAGATGTGGTACAACGCCACGTTGCAACCTTCTTATATGATTGATGATGGTCAGCAAGACTTTAGCTTTACAGGGCTTAACCCAGATGTAATTGCAAACGGATTAGCGCAAGTTGGCGTTAATCCGCAATCTGGTTTATTGGCACTTAATAGTTATGAAAATCGAGTCTATCAATACCTTGCTGATGACAATCAGCGTTATGTAGCCAAGTTTTATCGTCCAGCCCGTTGGAGCGATGCACAAATTTTAGAAGAGCATGCATTTTGTGCTGAACTAGCCGCAGCTGAAGTGCCAGCAGTGGCGCCGCTGGTTCTCGCAGGGCAAACCTTGCATACCTATCAAGGTTATCGATTTGCAGTGTTTCCGAGTGTCGGTGGGCGAGCTGTAGAGCCAGGAGATCTTGGCCAGCTAGAGCGTATCGGTCGACAAATAGGACGCCTGCATGCGGTGGCGCAGCAAGGTCAGTTCCAGCATCGGCCTACTCTTAGTTTTCAAGAGTTTGTCACCGACTCTATGACCACACTGCAAGCCACAGAATTACTCCCACGTAATTTACAACCCGCATTTTGGGCTATTATCGAACCCCTCGTGGACTATTTGCGTACAGTTAAATGGGATTCTTTTACCACCCAACGATTGCATGGTGATTGCCATTTAGGCAATATGTTGCTGCGTGACGAGCAGTTAACCTTTGTTGATTTTGATGATGCGCGCTCCGGTGTGGCCGTGCAAGATTTGTGGATGATGTTAGCGGGCGACGACCGCTACGAGCGTACCTTGCAACTGCAAGCCTTAGTGGATGGTTACGAAGAGTTCTGTGAGTTTGACAAAAATCAAACGCAATTGATTGAACCCTTACGCAGTTTTCGCATCATACATTACATGGCGTGGTTAGCTCGACGCTGGAATGACGAAGCATTTCGACGAGCGTTTCCGTGGTTTGCTGAACAGCGATATTGGGAGCAGCAAATTCTGACCTTAAAAGAACAATTTGCTGCAGTGCAAGAAGAGCCGATTGATTTAGAACCAAACTTTAATCGATAATTTAATCTTTAGAACAAGTTAGGATGTTTACCCATGAAGAAGTTAATGTTTGCCGTATTGGCATTGTTCATGTTACCAGCTGCTGCACAGCAGTTTGAACAAGATGTACATTATGAAGTGATTGCTGAACAGGCAACAGATACCCCACAGGTTCATGAGTTCTTCTCTTTCTACTGTGTGCATTGTTATCGTTTTGAAGGTGTGGCAGAGGCTTTAGCCGAAGCTTACCCAGAGCAATTTAAAAAATCTCATGTATCTTTTATTAATTATCAAGGCATGGGCTTAGATATGTCGCGTGCCTACATTGTTGCGCGTCAGTTCAATAAAGAGAAAGAAATTAGCAAAGCGATTTTCTCGCGTAACTTTGCCCAGCGTAAAATGATTGGTTCAAAAGAAGATTTGCATGCCATATTTGAAGCCAATGGTATTTCTGCAAGCGATTTAGATAAAGCGATGAACAGTTTCTCTGTACGTGGTATGGCGAATAAAATGGACCGCGATGCGCAAAACCTTCAGGTAAACGCTACCCCAACGTTTATCGTGAATGGTAAGTATCGTTTAAAAACTGAAGGTTTCAGAGACAGCAACGACTTTGTTGGTGATTTTGTTAAAGCCGTTGGTTACTTATTAGAGCAGCGTTAAATCAATCACTTTGACGGCTTCGCCAGGCGCTGGCGAATGCCGTCAATAATTTTATCTTTGTGTTGCCAGCGCTGATTTAACCATTCTTGAAAATGCGTTTTATACGCCTCGTCTTGAAAATAATCCCCAATTAAATCATCAGTTACCGGTAATGTCTCAACGTGTACATAAACATCACGTAATTGCCCGGTAAGCAGCTCCCATACTGCCGGGCGCTTGTCGTTTGGATAAACGATGGTGATATCTAAAATCGCATCAAACTGCTGCCCCATAATTTGTAGTGTAAAGGCAGTACCACCAGCTTTGGGTGGTAATAAGTGCTGATAAGGGCTGTGCTTGCGTGCATGCTTATCGGCAGTGAAACGAGTGCCTTCACAAAAGTTAATCACGGTAGTAGGAATATGCCGAAATTTTTCACACTTACGCTGTGTGGTTTCAATGTCCTTGCCTTTTAATTTAGGATTTTTAGCAACTTGCTCGCGAGAGTAGCGTTTCATAAAAGGCATATCTAGCGTCCAGCAGCCTAATCCGACGACGGGTACCCAAAAGAGTTGCTGTTTTAGAAAAAACCGTGGCATGGGCATATTGCGACAGGCTAAATGCATCAACACCAGAATATCAACCCAGCTACGATGATTGGCGATAATCATGTACCACCTATCACGGTGTAGTAGGCTATCGCCTTCGATATGCCAACGCATAGGTTGGGTGAGCCGAAACAGTGCGGACATGGCATAACCCCAGACCCTAAATAATGCATTAGCTGCTACTGAGATACTGCGCTGAACTACGGGAATAGGTAGCAATAACTTGGGTAAGCCAATAATGATAATAGCTAGACCAATTAAGGCTGTTGTAACAAGCGCGAAAGTGAAGTTAAGAACGAGCCGAAAAGGCAGCAGCAAAACAGTCAGCATAAGGTATCCCAATTATTATTTTTAATGCGTCTATGATACGCAAAAGTAAAGCGCTTGCCAGAAGAACAAATATAGCCTAAATTATACTGTATATATGTACAGTATTCGAGGTGGTTTATGGCAACATCTGCAGCCGTTGAAGAATTGCTTCGCAAAGGCTTACTTTGGCAAGGCCAGGCAATGCCCGAGCAGCAACAGCAACAAGTCGTTGCGAGTGGCTGGCGCGAGCTAAATCAGTATTTAGCAGGAGGCTGGCCGGTCGGGAGTGTGAACGAATTGCAGCTCAGTCAGAGGTTTTCCGGCGAGCTAGCCTTGCTCTTACCGTTGATCAAGCAACAGGAGAGCACGACGGTGTGGCTTAATCCGCCAGCATTACCTTATGCGGCAGGATTAGACTATCAGCAGTTAGATTTACGTAAACAGTTGGTGATTCAAGAAGCTGATGCAAAATTAGCGGTTTGGGCGTTAGAGCAAGCGATTAAGCATCCAGCGGTGGGGCTTGTTTTGGCTTGGTGTGATGAATTAACGGCGGTACAAGTAAGGCGGCTACAAGCCGCAGCTGAAGCGGCGCAAAACCTAGTGTTTATTCTTACCACCAGCAGCACTACAGAAGCACGCTCTTATGTTACTAGGGTTCAGTTACATGGGCTTAAGGTTAAACCGGTGGCAGCGCCAACCCACCTTCACGCCAATAACGAGCGTTCTACCTCAGTAAGTTATGTCCCCATATTGCAGTTTGCTTTACGCAAGCGCCGCTCAGGTTGGCCGCTAGCCGATTTAGAATGTGCTATCCCCGATTATCTACCTAGGTGGCGTCAACGCTCAGGCCGAAGACTAACAGCTTAGGTGATGTATGAATAAGTGGGTGTATGTGCACTTTCCGCACCTATTATTAGATTATCAATTAGCGCTGCAACCACCTGAGTTGACAGACGCACCACAGATTTTGGTGACTAGTCAGCAGGGGCAACGGCTTGTTCATCAAGCCACAGCGGCGGCTTTACAGCAAGGCGTTCGGTTACAGATGGCTGAAGTGCTAGCCAGCACTTTAGTCACCCATTTACAGATACGGGATTATCACGAACAACAAGAACAACGCGTGTTACAACAATTAGCGCAATTGGTATATCAAGACGTTGCTCAGCTGGTGTTAATACCACCCCAAGGGTTGCTGTGTGAGGTAGCTAGTTTGGTACGCCTGCATGGGGGGTATCCAAACCTGATTAGCTATTTACAGCAGCGGCTACAACAATGGCCACTACGCTATCAGTTAAGCTGTGGTTATAGTCCGCTAAGTGCTCGTCTATTAGCGCAGGCGCAGCAAGGAGTGATAAATGAAAACCCTGCGGTTATTCAGCAGGCCTTAGCGGAGTTACCTATTACTGTCAGTGGCTTAACACCAAGTCAGCAGCAGCGCTTGCAAGAAGTAGGCATGCAAAGGCTTGGCCAGCTCATGCAGGTACCTCGAGCTGAGTTAGGTCGCCGGTTCGGCAAGGCGCTCGTGTTATATATGGCGGAGTTACAAGGTGAATTGCCATCACCACAACACTACTATCAGCCACCGCTATCGTTTCAGCAGTACCTAGATTTACTAGCAGAAATTCCTAGTTGGCCGCAGTTGTTATTCCCATTAAAACGGCTGTTGCAACAAGCAGAAGCTTTTTTACAGGGGCATCAACAAAGTACTCGGATGCTGCTAATCAAGGCCCATCATCGTCATGGCCAACCAACTCAGGTCCGAGTGGCGTTTGCGCATCCGGTCTGGCAACAACAAGATCTACTTCAGCTAAGCCAGCTTCATTTAGAACGCCAGCAATTGGTTCAGCCGGTATTGGGGCTAACAGTCGTGATCCAGCAAACCGAGCCCAGAGTTGCTAGTAACCAAGCACTCTTAACCGAAACTAAGCAATCCGAAACAAACATAGATAGCCTGGTGAGTTTATTGCAGGCTCGTTTAGGTACCGACAAAGTGCATCGGATAACCTTGCATCAGCACTGGCTACCAGAGCAACGAGGGCAATTACAAGCTTGGCAACGAGCGCAAGCAGTGCAAGCCGCTGGTCAGCACAGTTCGTTGCGAGTTAAGCGACCGTTGTGGTTACTGCCTGAGCCACAGCCGATTCAAGTACAAGATTGGGATCTGCATTGGGGACCGGAGCATTTAGCTACGGGCTGGTGGCTATCCGAGCCGGTACAGCGTGATTACTTTATTGGGGTGGACAAAAACCAGCGCCAAGCATGGTTGTTCAAAGATCAGCAAGGGTGGTATTTACATGGTTGGTTCAGTTAAGCCTGTCGCGCTGCATTGTTTAAGTAATTACAGCTTCTTACGTGGAGCCTCGCATCCGCATGAATTAATTGAGCAGGCTTACCAATTGGGTTATCAAGCCATCGCCATCACGGACGAATGTTCATTAGCGGGAATTGTGCGCGCTTATGTGGCGGCTCGTGAGTACCCTATTCAGTTATTGGTAGGAAGTGAGTTTCGGCTTGATGACGTGGGTACTTTGGTTGTTTTGGTACGAAATAAGCAGGGTTACGCGCAGTTGTGTGAGCTCATCACGCTAGCCCGTAGCCGTTGTAAAAAAGGTTCTTATTTATTGCAGTTAGATGACTTTAAACAGCGTCTGAGTGACTGCGAGATACTGTGGCGGCCGCTTACATCATTAGGGCTGACCCCTGCACTTCTAGCGCTAGCCCAGCGTTTACGTGGTTTGTTTGGCCAGCGGCTGTGGTTAGCCTACGGGCGCCATTACCAAGCGGATGATGCAGAACAATATAGTTTGTATCAGTCGTTGCAACAAAACACCGGGATCAAGGTCGCAGCCGCATGTCAGGTTACTTATCATCAGGCAAGCCGCCAACCCTTGGCCGATGTTTTAGTCGCGATACATGAACAGCAGCCGTTAGATTGTTGTTTAGCACAAATAAAATCGAATCAAGATTATGGACTACGAACCGCCGCAGAGTTGCAGCAATGCTATCCAGCCGAATGGTTAGCAACAGCAGCAGAGGTGGCAAAACAATGTCACTTTTGTTTAAGTGAATTGCAGTACCAATATCCGGCTGAACTGGTGCCCGCAGGAATGAACGCGACAGAGTACTTGCGTCAGTTAACCTATGCTGGGGCAGCACAGCGTTTTCCTCAAGGATTAAAAGCAGACGTTAAGGCAAAATTAGAGAAAGAATTGCAGCTTATTGCTCAGCTTAAGTATGAGTATTTCTTTTTAACCATTCACGACATTGTGCAATTTGCTCAGCAGCAAGACATTTTGTATCAAGGCCGTGGCTCTGCGGCAAACTCTGTTGTTTGTTATTGCCTGCAGATCACTGCGGTAAACCCGGATCAAATAGATGTACTCTTTGAGCGCTTTATTTCGGCAGAACGAGACGAGCCACCAGATATTGATGTTGATTTTGAACACCAGCGCCGTGAAGAAGTCATTCAATACATTTATCGTAAGTATGGTCGGCATCGGGCCGCGTTAGCTGCAACCGTGATTCGCTATCGTTTGCGCAGTGCCCTGCGTGACGTCGGTAAAGCGTTAGGCTATCCGGAGCAAGAATTACGCCACTATCTACAACAAATAGATAAGCGTGATACAGAATGTGATTGGCAGCAACAATTATCGGCCAAGGTACCTGGGCTCTTAGAAACCCAACGAGGCCGTTGGCTATTAACCTTGACGGAAGCCATTAAAGGTTTTCCAAGGCACTTATCGCAGCATGTCGGTGGTTTTGTTATTGCTGCGACTAACCTCAATCAATTGGTCCCCGTCGAAAATGCGAGCATGCCAGAGCGTACGGTTATTCAATGGGATAAAGACGATATCGAAGCGCTACGGCTCATAAAAGTAGATATCTTGGCATTAGGTATGCTCAGTGCTCTACAAAAAATGTTTAAGTTGGTACGCGAGCATTATCATCAAGATTACCATCTTGCGAATATTCCCCCTGCCGACCAGCAGGTATTCAAAATGTTGCAACAGGCCGATTCTGTAGGAGTGTTTCAAATAGAATCACGCGCACAAATGAATATGTTGCCGCGTTTAAAGCCCCATTGTTTTTATGATTTAGTGGTGCAGATTGCGATTGTACGGCCCGGGCCTATTCAGGGTGATATGGTCCATCCTTATTTACGCCGTCGAGCCGGGCAAGAGGCAGTAACTTATCCCAGCGCTGCAGTTAAGCAGGTTTTAGCTCGTACGCTAGGGGTGCCTATTTTTCAGGAGCAGGTGATTAAACTCGCCATGGTTGCCGCTGGCTTTAGTGGCGGTGAGGCCGATCAGCTACGTCGCGCTATGGCGAACTGGAAAAGTAACGGCGAATTGCAGCAGTTCGAACATAAGCTTATTCGTGGCATGCTGGCGCGCGGTTATAGTGACGAGTTTGCGCAACGTATTTTTGCCCAGATTTGTGGGTTTGGTGAATATGGCTTTCCAGAATCTCACTCAGCCAGTTTTGCTAACCTAGCTTATGCGTCGGCTTGGTTAAAGTATCATTATCCCCTAACCTTTTATTGTGCGCTTTTAAATAGTCTGCCTATGGGATTCTATTCGGCCGATCAACTAATTCAAGATGCACGTCGCCATCAGTTGGTAGTACTGCCTGCTAATATTCAACAGAGCCACTGGCATCACCAGCTCGTTCCTTTACAGCAAGGTTATGGCTTACAACTGGGATTACGATTAGTGAAAGGGTTAGCTGCTGACGAAATCAAGCAACTGATTGAGCAGCGTCCGCGCAGTGGTTTTCGTAACTTACAACAGTTGCGAGATCTAGGCTTATCTGCGGCCACTTTACAACGTCTCGCTGCTGCAGATGTGCTGGGCAGCCTAGCCGGTAATCGCTACCAAAGCCAATGGCAGAGTTTGGCCCACCAAACCGAGCAACTGCCCTTGTTTGCGCACCAGCAGACTGCCGAAGCAACACCTGATTATTTACCCAAACCAAGCGAATTTGCCGATATTGCGGGTGATTACCAAACAACAGGGGTGTCTTTACGGCGTCATCCACTAGCTCTACTTCGTGAGCAAGGTTGGCTGCGCCATAGTAAGTCGGCGCAATCGTTGCAGCTTTGTCGCCATAAGCAACTGGTTACGGTCACGGGGTTAGTGACTTGTCGACAGCGTCCAGGTAGTGCCGGTGGGGTTACTTTTATTACGTTGGAAGATGAAACCGGTATGGCGAACGTGGTTATCTGGGCGCGAGTTGCGAAAGCCTATCGCAAAGCATTTCTTACCAGTCAGCTATTAACAGTAAAAGGCATCTTAGAGCGAGAAGGAGAAGTCATACATATCATAGCGGGTGAACTTATTGATAGCTCTGAGCAATTAGCCCGTCTTGGAATGCAGGCTAATCGCTCACGAGACTTCCATTAACTTATTTGTTGCACATGAAGCAGATAATCTTCTTTTAATTGCACATAGTTATTTGCAGACTGCGGTAAAAAGTTTCGTTCTGCCTGAGATAGAGGACGGGCCTCTTTTACCGGGCTGCCTACATATAAGTAGCCACTCTTGAGCGTTTTACCTGGTGGAACCAAGCTGCCGGCCCCAATAATCACGTCATCTTCTACTACCGCACCATCCATGATCACCGCCGACATCCCAATTAAGACGCGATTACCTATGCTACAGCCATGCAACATCACATGATGTCCTACTGTAACGTCATCTCCGATTAATAACGGATGCCCATCCGGGTTGCCTTCACTAATTCTACTAACATGAAGCACCGAGTTATCCTGAACATTGGTACGCGCACCAATTCGGACGAAGTTCACATCACCACGAATAGCAACTAAGGGCCATACACTACTATGTTCACCTAGCTGTACGTCGCCCACAATAACGGCGCTTTGATCGACATAAACATGTTCACCTAATTGTGGCTCAATACCACGATAACTACGAATATCTCCGCTCATGAGTCTCTACTCCCTAATTTGTTATATTTTTGATCTTGCTAAAGTCGTACCTAAAAAGATAGCAGAAAGCGTCAATGCTGGCGAATCGAACAGTTTTTGCTGATTTAAAACGCGCTTCGCTTACAAAACCAGCAGTCAGTAAAAAAACACTTAAAAAGTTGAAAAAGGCGCTTG